>DASUXX010000149.1:0-2980 GCA_036377755.1 Gemmatimonadaceae bacterium | reverse complement strand
AAGGACAATGCCGGAAGGCAGCAGGCTGCGACGAATCATCCGCCAGGCCTTCATGGTGACAAGACGGTCTCGCGGCTCCAGGAGATGACGAATTCAGGAAATGAGGAGCGAGAGCGCACTGGACCGCAGCATGACCCGAACGAAATCCGCGCTCACAACGACAAGGGCCGCGACCGGTTGTTTGAAGACCGTGAACAACACGACGATGCGGATCGCGCGAGCGAGAAAACACGCCGCGCACGCGACATCGATCGCCACGATCATGCGCCCGACACTGAGCTGGCCCACCGCAGCGTTCAATCGACAGCTAAGCGCAAGAACTGAGTAACGATTCTACCTGCCCGGTGGCACCACTGTCACCGGGCAGCTGGCATTTCTCACCAATCCGCTAGACACGCTCCCCAGGAGAAACCTCTCCAGTCGCCCATGCCCATGGGATCCTGCAGCTATCATGTCGGCTCCGACCCGCTCTGCAAATTCGAGAATGGCCGTTCCGGGCTTGCCGCATAGAACTGCCGGCTCGATATGAATTCCCGCGTGCGATTCTAGTGACCCGGTTAGTCTTCTGAACCACACGACTATGTCGCCTGGGAATCTCGTTTCAGCGGGGAGCATGAACTCGTTGACGATGAGCTCCTGCGTTGCTTCTACATATGCGAGGTATAGCGTCCCGCCACCTGAAGCACGTATGAGCTCGAGTGCAACCTTGGCTGCGTGAACACTCGATGGCGAGAAATCAATCGCGGCAACCACAGTGTGAACGCTCTGTAACTCCCGCTCCACAGCGATCACCGGCACTGAGCTCAATCGCATCACCTGCAAAGTCGTCTCTCCACCAAGCACGCGGTCCATGGTAGAGTGCTTTCGTCGTCCGATAACGATGAGACTCGCCCCTCGACGCTCGGCAATCGAAACGATCTCACGCGCCGGACGACCAATGACGACTTCGTGAGTCCAGTTGTATGACGGCTCGAGCGAACGGAGCAGCTGGCTCAACTCGGACAGACGCAGCGTTGTGCGGAGCTGATCGATATTCTCCCTGCTCTTTTCGTTGCCGGCGTTGATCTGGTACGACGGGTACGGAGGGAGAACAGAGACAGCGTGCAGCGGACAATGGCGCGACCGCGCCAGCGCTGCAGCGGTGTTGAGAGCGGTGATCGACTCTACGGATCCGTCCACGCCCACAACGATCTCGTTACAGGTCGGCTTTTCGAACTCCCATGCCTGGTGAGTCTCAGCGGGAGAAGTGGCGGTTATTGCGCTCATCGGTGCCTCGGGGTGACTTCGCACAGTCAATCTCGCCTCAAGCTCGAAGCTCGGGAGTCAGCCGTCGCCCGAAACCCTGTGGTGCCACCGGGATGCCGGTGTAGGAAATACCCCCACAAAGATTGGTAATAATGGCCGACTGTTCAGGAATGCCCGGAAGGCGACCTTCATCTCATGAAGAACGCGTCCCGCAATGCCCCGGAATTCCGTGACCTGAACGAGAAGGAGTGCAAGGCACTCCTCTCGACAAATCACGTCGGGCGGATCGCGTACTCACACCACGATCAGGTCGATATTCGCCCCATCAGTTATGTGGCGACGGATGAGTGGCTCTTCGGCCGCACCTCAGAGGGCGACAAGCTCGTGACGCTGAGGCACAACCAGTGGATGGCGTTCGGAGTCGATGAAATCAAAGGCCCCATGGATTGGAAGAGTGTCATTGTCCGCGGAACGTTCTACGAGCTGAAGAACGAAGGATCGATTCACGACCGCCAGCTCTACAGCCGCGCCGTGAATGCCATCCGCACGAATTTCCCCGGAGCTCTCACTACAGGTGATCCGCTGGAATTCCGCTCTGTTTTGTTCGGCATTTCAATCAATTCAATGAGCGGCAGGTCATGCTCATCAACAATCACGGGATGAATTCCGGAGGCAGGATGTTGCGCAATATCATGGTGCCCGTTGATGGCTCGCCGTTCTCGAGAGAAGCAGTTCTCCACGGTCTCCGCCTCGCATCCCAGAGTGGTGCGATTCTGCGCCTGGTTCGCGTCGGGACTTCAGCTGCAATTACCGGAGGAGTAGACGGCGTCGCTCTCGAGAACGACCGCCTTCGCCAGATACATGCTCAGGAGCTCGGCGAGCTTTACGCAATTGCCGCTGAATGCCGCGCGCACAGCACGGTGAAAGTGACAGCGTCGCTTCAATACGGACCAGTTGCGGATACGCTGATCGGTTACGCAAAGCGTCACAACGTCGAGCTCATCATCATGCGGAGCCACGGACGCAAGGGATTTGCGCGCGCATGGTTCGGAAGCGTTGCTGATGCACTCATTCGCGACAGCGGAATCCCGGTTCTCGTAGTGAAGACACCATCTGTTGCAACGGCACTCGAAGACGCGCTCGCATGCAAGCGCATCCTGATTCCTCTCGACGGCTCACTTCTCGCCGAGCAGAGCATCGAGTCCGCAGTAGCACTCGCTCGCGTCAACGGGGCGAGCATCACACTGCTCAAGGTGATCACACCTTCGCGAAGAGGTCGCTCACTCGAGTCGGCTCTCGGCCCTGCGCCTGCAAATGAAGTCGCACGCGCGCAGCACTATCTCAACACTTGTCTGGGCGACCTCGAGCGCTCGTTGGATATCACCCGCAAAGTGGTGATCGCTGATGACGTAGCTGGTGCAATCCTGGATACTGCCGAGTCGATCGAAGCCGATCTGATCGCAATCGCGACGCACGGCCGCGGCACAATCAAGCGCGTGGCAATTGGAAGCGTTGCAGACCGAGTCGTAAGGGAGTCGCAGGTGTCGACGATGGTGATTCACCCGACGCTCGAAATTCCGGACTTTCAGCCCGCGTTTCTGAGGTCTGCAGCTTTTGCA
This sequence comes from Gemmatimonadaceae bacterium, assembly GCA_036377755.1. Lineage (GTDB taxonomy): Bacteria > Gemmatimonadota > Gemmatimonadetes > Gemmatimonadales > Gemmatimonadaceae > UBA4720. The sequence goes on along the minus strand of DASUXX010000149.1, from coordinate 116 downwards.
TGAGACAGGACGCGCGACTGTGATGCAGTGATTCTGAAGTTCCCATTGGCAAAACTGGCATAAGCAGCCAGCCTCTTTCAAAAGAGAGAAGCTGAAGCTTATGCCAGTTTTGCCAG
>DASUXX010000148.1:0-3124 GCA_036377755.1 Gemmatimonadaceae bacterium | reverse complement strand
TCCGGCTCTCGACGGAAGGGGCGAAGGCCAGGTACGGCGACCCGCTGCCGGCACATGTGCAGGAGCGGTTGGACTACGAACTCGCGGTCATCACGAAGGCAGCCTATGCCGGCTACCTGCTCATCGTCGCCGATTTCATTGCAGCGGCACGCGAGAAAGGAATTCCTGTTGGACCGGGTCGTGGATCTGCCGCGGGATCGCTCGTCGCGTATTGCCTGCGCATCACCGATGTGTGCCCGCTCAAGTTCGACTTGCTGTTCGAGCGCTTCCTCAATCCGGAGCGCGTGTCGATGCCGGACATCGACGTCGACTTCGACTTCGAGCGACGCGGCGAAGTAATCGACTACGTGCGTGACAAGTACGGACGCGATTCAGTCGGGCAGATCATCACGTTCGGAACACTCAAGTCGCGCGCAGCAGTAAAGGATGTCGGTCGCACACTTGGATTCACTCCTGCGGAAACGGACGCGCTTGCGAAGCTGATTCCGAACATGCCGAACTTCTCGCTCACGGTGCGCGAAGCGATCGACCGCGTGCCGGAAGTCCGCAAGCTGTACAAGGATGATGAGCGCTATCGCGAGCTGCTCGATTTTGCAATTGCGCTCGAAGGGCTGTCGCGACACTCGGGAGTGCACGCTGCAGGCGTTGTCATTGCACCCGGTCCGCTCGACGAATACGTGCCGGTTTGCACCCAATCGTCGAAGGGCGCCGGCGCAGGCACAGATGAATCGATCGTCGTAACGCAGTACGACATGACTGCGCTCGAAAAGGCCGGAATGCTCAAGATGGATTTCCTCGGCCTCACGACGCTCACGATCATCAAGGACACGCTTGCATCGATAAGGTCGCGCACGGGAAGCGCACCTGATCTCGATAACCTTCCTCTCGAAGATGACGAGACGTTCCGGATGCTGCGCGCAGGAAAAACTGCGGGAGTATTCCAGTTCGAATCTCCGCTTGCAACAGACATGGTGCGCAGCATGCGCGCCGACAGGTTCGACGATCTCGTCGCTTCGAACGCGTTGATGCGTCCGGGCCCGCTCGACGCGGGAATGCACAAGGTTTACATCCGCCGCAAGAAAGGCGAAGAACCCGTCACTTACGCGCTGCCCGAGCTGGAAGAAATTCTGAGCGGCACGTACGGCGTCATCACCTATCAGGAGCAGGTGATGCGCATTGCGCAGAAGCTCGCGGGAATTTCACTCTCCGAAGCAGACGTTCTGCGCAAAGCAGTGGGAAAGAAAGATCCTGAGCTGATTCGCGCGGAGCTCGGCAAGTTCGTGAGCAAGGCGATCGCGCGCGGATACGATCGAAAGATCATCGAAGAGATATCGGGACAGATCGAAACGTTCGGCCGCTATGGGTTCAACAAGTCGCACTCCGTTGCGTACTCGATCATCTCGTTCCACACTGCGTGGCTCAAGGTTCACTATCCGGCCGATTTCATGGCAGCGCTTCTCTCGGCGATGATCGGCGATACCGACAGCGTCGTGAAATACATCAACGAAGCGCGCGAGATCGGCATCGAGATTCTTCCGCCCGACGTGAACGAGTCCGGCTACAAGTTCACAGTGATTGGAGAAAAGCGTATTCGCTTTGGGCTTGGCGGAATTCGCAACGTTGGAAGATCTGCGATCGATTCGATCGTTGCCGCGCGCGAGAAAGCTCCGTTCAAGACGATTTTCGACCTGGCCGAGCGTGTCGATCTGCGCGTGTGCAACAAGCGCGTTTTCGAAGCGCTGATTCAATCGGGAGCACTTGATGGTCTCGGCGGTCATCGCGCGCAGTTCATGACAGTGCTCGATGCGGCGATCCGGGAGGCATCGCTCCAGCAGGAAGAAATTGCGTCGGGACAGGTCTCGATGTTCGGCGCGCCATCTTCTGGAACCCACCGCGAGCACGTTCAGCAGATCCTTCCGAACATTGCACCGTGGACCGAATCGATCCGTCTCGCGAGAGAAAAGGAAATACTCGGCTTCTATACTTCCGGTCATCCGCTCGAGCCGTTCACCACGGAGTGCGAGCTCTTTGCGACGCACAAGGTCTCGGATCTAGGCAAGTGGAATCCCGATCCGATGTCACTTTGTGTGGTGGTAACTGCAATCAAGCGCCAGCTGAGCAAACGCAGTGGCGCAGAATTCGCGCGGCTCACTATCGAGGATTTCTCGGGGTCGTGCGAGGTTCTGGTGTTTCCCGAGAAGTGGTCGGCTCTGGCAGATCAGGTGAAGACGGATGTACCCATGCTTCTGAAGGGCGGATATGCACGCCGGGACCAGGATGCGGAAAATCCGTCGTTCGTCGTCGAGTCAGTGACGAAGCTCACCGAGCTGCGCGCAAACGGCCAGGTAATGATCTCCATCAGGCTCACAAAGGGGGGCGCAGCCCACCCTGCGACAATCCGTGACCTGCGCTCGATAGTCGAGGCGTACCCCGGGAGCGTCCCACTGGAGGTGGAGTACTCCGACGGCAACGGGTTGCGGGCGACCCTCCGTTCCCGCAGTTTGACCCTGGCGGTCAACCAGACCGCGCTAGGCGAGCTGCGGTCTTTGCTCGGAGCCGACGCCGTGCGCCTGCAACGCGGGAGCAAATAGTTTGGCGACATCCACACAATCGCTGGATTTCGAAAAACCGATCGTAGAGCTGGAAAGGCAGATCGACGAGCTCAAGCGGCTCGCCGGGGAAAGAAAGGTGAACGTCGCGGAAGAAATCGCGCCGCTCGAGCGGAAGCTCAGCGAGCTGCGGGAGGAGATCTACCGCAACCTCACGCCGTGGCAGCGCGTCCAGGTGGCGCGCAATCAGGGGCGTCCGTTCACGTCCGAGCTCATTTCGCTCGTCTTTACGGATTTCATCGAGCTGCACGGCGACCGCGCTTTCCGCGACGACCCATCGATCATCGGTGGTTGGGCGCGGCTCGACGGCGAGACCGTGATGGTCATGGGTCACCAGCGCGGGCGCGACACCAAGGAGCTGCTCAAGCGCAACTTCGGGATGCCGCACCCTGAAGGTTATCGCAAGGCGCTGAGACTCATGAAGCTCGCCGAAAAATTCCACGTGCCGGTCATCACGTTCATCGATACGATGGGCGCCTGGGCGGGCATCGGTGCCGAGGAGCGTGGGCAATCGG
>DASUXX010000147.1:0-7053 GCA_036377755.1 Gemmatimonadaceae bacterium | reverse complement strand
ATCGTTTTGACTTCAGTGTCTTGGAGCGCGGTGTGAAACTTCCTGCACTCATCGTCTTCGCAGGCTCTTTCTGCCCACCTGTTAGCCATCTTGGTAAAAATCTGCATCGCGGTGGCGCCGATGCGTTTGGCTCTGGGTGGTGCTTCGTGAGTGCCGCCGGCGATTGATATGTGGGCTCCCAGCAGCATCGCTGGCTTCGTTGTCATGAAGGTGGCGTTGGATATAGGCGCGGACGCTCGCGGATTGGACGGTCTGCCCGGTCGGGCATCTTCTCAGCTAGATCGGGAAAACCAGGGGTAGGCACGGACACTCACGGACACTCACGGACAACCATCAGAGAAAACAACGAACAAAACAACAAAAATTGAGTTCTAGTTGTTGCACGTGCGATTGGCTCTCCATCTCGTCCGTGAGTGTCCGTGAGTGTCCGTGGGTGTCCGTGTCTACCCCTGGTTTTGAGCGCTTTAACGATCATGAGAACCAGCGAGTGATAACGTAGGGCCGTTCGCTGGCAGTGATTCTTCGCCATGGCCACTAAACTCCTCGCCCACGACATATCCGAGTCGATACTCGATGCGTTCTATGAAGTATATGACGAGCTGGGATTCGGGTTTCTTGAATACGTCCACGTGGCGGCAATGGTGAAAGAACTAAAACTCCGCCAGCACAACGTAATTCGCGAGGAGCTCGCGCCCGTATACTTCAAGGGACATCTGCTTTGTACGCAACGAATCGACATCGTAGTCGACAATGCAGTGATAGTCGAGGTAAAGTCATCAGCTCTGATGCCGCCAAACGCGTTGCGCCAGCTTCACAACTATCTCCACGCAACCGATTACGAGGTGGGGCTTTTACTTCATTTTGGCACGGAGCCCAAGTTCTACCGGCGAATTCTTACTAATGATCGCAAGTATCGATCGAGCTTGGCGCCTAGTGCGCTCTCAACCAGTCCAGCGGATCAACAGCTGGCCCACCCCGGCGAATCTCGAAATGGAGATGCGGCGGCAGGGAAGGATCCGTCGCCCCAACCGATCCAAGCACCTGTCCCTTAGTCACGCGTGCACCCTTCGACACGTTCATCGAGCTGAGCGAGCCATACACGGAGTAATCCCCACCACCGTGCTGGACGATAATGGTGTTGCCATACGTACCCATCACGTCTGCCAGCACGACCTCTCCCGCAGAAACGCTCTTCACGTCAGTGCCCGATGACGCCGCTATGCCGATGCCGTTCCACCTTGTAGTGGTGTTATTCGGATTCACCACTCGGCCAAAGCGATAGATGATCGAACCATCTACCGGCCAATCGAGCTTTCCATAATCACTCGTGCGAATCGAGCTCGGCGCAGTCGGCGCTGCGCCGGCACGTGATGCGGCGCGGCGGCGCGCAGCTTCGAATCCTTCGATGACATTGTTCAGCCGCGCCTCACTCTTTGCGAGCTCCGCGAGACGCGCTTTTGCTTTCTTCTGATCCTGCTGTGCTTTCTTGAGACTCACCGTTCGCTGCGCCTCGAGAGCAGCAAGACGCTGAGCCTCCTGCGCCTTCTCGAGACGATTCTGCTCGACACCGCTCTGGAGTGACACGAGCTGCCGCCGCTGACCAATGATCTGCTGACGCAGCTGTTCTACACGTCGCACGACGGTGCGGTCGTACTGCGCGAGAATGTGCAGATACTTGTAACGCGCAACGAGATCTCCGAATGACTTTGCGGATAACAGCACTTCGAAGGTGAACAGCGGGCCACGCTTGTAGATCTCGACGAGTCTCTTATGCAGAACCGCCTGCTTGATCTGCACCTCGTCCTGTGCGCGAACGAGATTGGCAGTGGTACTTTCTACTTCGCCGTTGAGAGTCGTCAGCTGCTGGTCGAGCGACCTCACCACGCGCACCGTCGCATCGTGCTGGCGGTCGATGTTCGTGACTTCCTCGCTCATGTCGTGAACCTTGTTCTGGAGCGAGCGCATGCGGCGCTGCAGCTCCTCACGCTCACGACGAATGCGCGCCAGCTCCTGCTGCTGCGCGCGCAGCTTTGCATCGCCACCGTCCTGCTGAGCTTCGACATTGAACGAGACACCGGCAGCGAGGACTGCGCAAAGCGCGAGACTTCTCAGATGCGGCGTAAGTGACTCCATACACTCGTCGCGCTGCCAAGCACGCCAATCAATGCGCCGCAAAGAATACCGATCACGACAAATCGCGGATCGAAGAACACAAGCTTGAAGAATCGCAAGTCGATCGTGCGATATGCGATCCAGGTGAGAAGAAGCGCGAGGAGTCCGCCCAGGATTCCTTTAACGAAACCGTCTATCAGGAACGGGGCGCGAATGAACCCGTCAGTTGCCCCGACGAGCCGCATGATCGAGATCTCTCTCGCTCGCGCGAGTACCGATACACGAATCGTCGCACCGATGATGATGATCGAGACCGCCGCGAATGCGATGCCGAGTCCGAGACCTGTGCCCGCTGCCACAGTGCGGAGCTGGTAAAGTTTTTCAACCCACTCTTCGCCGTATCGTATGTCGTCGACGAACTGGTACGACTTCACACGATCCGCAACGTTGCGAACTGTGCCTGGATCGCGCAGTCCCGGCTTCAGGTGAATGTCCATCGAGGCGGGGAGCATCGCCTCTTCGAACACATCGCTGAACTCGCCCATGTCCTTGCGCGCTCGCTCGAGGGCACCTTCCTGCGACACATAGTCGACTTTCGCAACTTCAGGAAATGTGGCAATGTCCGCCATTGCTGTCGCCACAGCATCTGCAGCTGTGCCATCGGCGATGAATGCGCGGACTTCGACGCGCTCCTCTACTGAACGCAGTGCCTGGCGAATGTTCACCGCGACAAGAGCGAACAATCCGAACGCGAACAATGAGAATGCGATCGTTACGACGCCGAGTGCACTGAGGAGAGGCGCGCGGCGGCTGGCGTTCCATGCTTCACGCACTGACAGCACTATGCGCTCTCTGGTGGCGGGGCTGGCCAGTTGCCTTCATTGGGTCCGCCGATCGCCGGCTGTCCAACGAGTGGCGTGTACCGCGTTTCAGGCGGAGGCGTGTCTGCTGAATCGAATACCACGCGTCCATGATTCAGCTCGATCGTTCGCGCATCATCCGCTTTACGCACGATCTCGAGATCGTGCGTCGCCATTATCACCGACGTGCCGGCTGCGTTGATCTCGCGCAGAAGCTGAAAGACTCCGCGGGTGGCTCGCTCGTCGAGATTTCCCGTCGGTTCATCTGCGATGAGAAAGTGAGGATCGTTCACGAGTGCGCGGGCGATTGCAACGCGCTGCTGCTCTCCACCTGAAAGCTGCCGCGGCAGATGCGATGCTTTCGCCGCGAGCCCAACGTGAGTCAGAACGCGAGCGACACGATCCGGAATCTCGCTCTTCGGAGCGCCAGTAACTTCGAGCGCAAACGCTACGTTCTGCTCCGCGTTTCTGTCTTCGAGCAGCCGGAAATCCTGGAATACAATTCCAAGCTTCCGGCGGAGCTGCGAGATCTCCTTGCGGCGCGCGGTATTCGCGTGAACACCACTGACCCAGACATCACCATGAGTCGGCTTCTCTTCCATGTAGAGAAGCTTGAGGATCGTCGTCTTTCCAGATCCACTTGGACCGATGAGAAAGACAAATTCGCCACGCTTCACCTGAAGGGTGACGTGGCTCAAGGCTACACGGCTTTGCGTGTACTCCTTTGCTACATCGTGTAGTCTGATCATGCTATGCTACTGAAGTGCCTGCGCTATGTCGGCTATGATATCGTCTGCGTTCTCGATGCCGATGCTCAGGCGTAGAAATCCATCCGGAATGCCGATCGCCGCCCGCTCCGCGCTCGTCATGTGCGCGTGCGAGCTGAATCGCGGTTCGATAACGAGAGTATCGACTCCTCCGAAACTCGATGCATGCGCAATCATTCGCAACCGCCGGATGAATTTGTCAGCCGCCTCTGCTCCGCCTTTGAGCTCGATAGACATCAAACCACCAAATCCGTCGAGCAGTTTCTTTGCAAGCGAGTGATCGGGATGGTCGGGGAGACCAGCATAGTGCACCTTGTTGATCTCGTTCCGGCCCGCACACCACTCGGCAACCTTCATTGCATTCTCGTTGCAGCGCTGGACTCGCAGCTCGAGCGTTTTCAGACCGCGCTCGAGAAGCCAGCACGCAAAGGGGTCCGGAGCCTGTCCCCAGACCATCATCTTGCGCCTTACCTCTTCTATATAAGACGATGTCCCCGCGACTACGCCACACAGGATGTCGTGATGGCCGTTGAGATATTTGGTCGCGGAATGAATTACAACGTCGGCGCCATGTGACAGTGGCCGGGCGTTGATCGGGCTGGCAAGCGTCGAATCGACTACGACTGCAACGCCACGCTGCTTTGCGAGAATCGCGATCTGCGGAATGTCGATGACCCGGCACGTGGGATTGACCGGAGATTCCACAAAGATGACGCGCGTGTTCTGGCGGATTGTATTCCGCCACACCCGGCGCTCATCGGGATTTGCATAGCTGACCTCGATGCCCATCGACACGAACTCTTCGGAGAAGAGCTTTCGTGTTCCGCCGTAGATCCATGAGCTCGAGAGCAGATGATCGCCCGGGCGGAGAAGTGCGAGCAGCGCACAAGCTGTTGCACCCATTCCACTCGCGAGAACCAGTGAAGCTTCGGCTCCCTCGAGCATTGCGATGCGCTTCTGAACTGCGTCTTCGTTGGGAGTGTTGCCGTAGCGCGTGTACAGAAGATTCTGCGCGCCCGCGGGACCAAACTCCTGAACGAAGTTGACGGACTGCGACAGCGTAGACGCGATTGGCGACCCTGCATTACGATGCTCCGCGCCGCCATGCACAGCGATCGTGGAGCGGCCCGGCTGTCGCGGCTTCCGCGAAGACGCCATCAGCCGAAGTGTCGCTTGCCTGCCGGTGTATCGAGATCCGGCTTGCTGACTGTCACTGATTCCGAGACCGTGACACCTGCGACATCGCGCAGGGCAACGTTGCCCTGCGGAATTGCATCGTCGATCATAAGCTCCGCGAGCTCGTTGCGTCGCGGGCCCTGAATCCAGACGAGCTCACCATCCATGAGCAGACGGAATTTCGCCTCGCCGCTGTTCATTCTCACCTGCGGGCCCCGCTCGGTGTCACCTTTCTGGGTCGACACGTATTCCATCACGCGAAGCTCGGGCTGGAATCGCTTTCCGAGTCCGAATGAAGCGGGGTTCGATTCGAGTCTCAATCTTTTCATGCTGACACACCTCTCACCGGCACGTATCCGCTTTCCTGCCGGATCACGAGTCGCCGTCTCCATAAAGTATCGAGCGTTCGCTCTGCCTTCTCAGGAGGTACACCGATCGCATCAGCAAGGTCTGCCGGCTGGGCATGGCCCAGCTCGCAAATCTTCTCCCATGCCCTGCGCTGGTCGTCTTCGATGATTCCCATGAGAGACGGGGCACCATCTGCGAGCTGTGTGACGAGCGCTAGCCCATGCCGCTCGAGGACAGCCTCGATTGCGTCGATGTGTGACTCGTGCATTCCATAAAACACGAAATACACCTCGCGCCGCGAGACGTCATCGCTCACATACTGCTGAAGCAGCTTTGCGACGATCTCGTCTGCGCACGAGAAATCGAGCAGGCCCACGTGTGAGAAATCGAGAACGGCGAGCGCCTTGTCTCCGATTTCGTCGAGGTGATGCTCGATGCCGATGCGAACAGCCGCGCCGGTTGGACGCGTTACGAGATTGGAGTAGAGATCGCAGACACTCCGCTTGAGGACGGAGCTCACGTCGATGTGACTGATCATGGGTCGGGCATCCTCTCAGGAATTGTTATCTGCACCTGAGCGCCCGGAAAAGAGGCAAGATCTTCTTTCATTACTTCGTCCTCGTCCCAGGTTGGAACAATGGCGATTCGCGCTGTCCCGCTCCGCACGCTGAGCTTACCCTGCCACGTGTGGATGAAGCGCTTTACGCCTTGTAGTCCCTGACCCCGCCCTGGATCTCTGAAGCGCGTCGCGCCGCGCATCACAGTTTCCTCGAGCGCCATCGCATCGCCCCAGCGATCCGTTGGGCGCGGCCCTTGAGAGGACTCGAGCGATTTGCGAAAACCCATTCCGGCGTCGCAAACGGCAATCACGACGACATTTCTGCCGCCGAGCCTTTGCTGCCACTTGTATGCCTGAACTGCCACCCAGCCCCCGGTGCCAGCGTGCTCGATCACATTCTGGCAGATCTCTGAAAGCGCCATTGTAAAACGCATGGAAACCCGCGACTGCAGGTGCAGTTTTTCCTGCAGGATTGTCTGTGCCCGCTGCTGGATATTTGTCACGACGGTATGAACGTCCTCAGTGTGGACGATCGGCGTGACCTCGAGCAATACGCTCGACTCACCGCTCTGACGCGACCGCGGAACGCGGCCCGTTACGTCGTACAATCCTTCAGCATGCTTGAAGAAACTCGCGCGTGACCAGTACGATGCAGTTTCCTCTGCTTCCGGAACTGCGAAAGTCGGTCGCTCGAGTCTCGTCTGAGCGAGAGCGAGAAGCCCGGTCAATCCGAACGGTGAGGCCCATCGCGTCCGGCGGGCGTCGAGGAGGATTTTTTCGTCGGGGGGGAGGGGAGCAAGCTGGTCGAAGATGTCTTCGAATGAGCGGTCGTCGAGCGAATGCGGCACATCGATTACGGTGGTCACCTTGCGCTCATTTCCCCTCTAAGAATTCTTCAAAAACTCCAGACTGTCGGGCGACGAGAAATATGGCGTTCGCTCGAGGTATCCGCACCGTTGATTTTTGCGAGGATTCTATTTACCTCGAAAATCTTGTCGAAATGAATGGACCTGACACTTATACGTCCCATCAGGCGGATTGAGCGGATCTGGCGGATCGGTCCTTGATTTTCGCCAGATGCTCTCGGTAGTAACTGTTTTTTGGGTAAAAACCAAAAACCAGAACTGCGTGAGAACCAAAACAAAAAAACCGTGGTCCCAGCTACGGCGTCTGTCTGTCTAGGAGGATCTATCCGCCAGATCCGCTTAAATCCGCCAGATCCGAAGCAAAA
>DASUXX010000146.1:0-4007 GCA_036377755.1 Gemmatimonadaceae bacterium | reverse complement strand
CGCCCGGGTGGCGGAATCGGTAGACGCAGGGGACTCAAAATCCCCCGGCCTTCGGGCCTTACGAGTTCGAGTCTCGTCCCGGGTACTCACACTGCAGCGACTGGCTGCTTGCTACTAGCTACTGGCAAGGCACCGTGAAAGCAGTCGTAATTACAAAACCCGGTGGGCCTGAAGTCCTCGAGGTTCAGGAGCGTCCCCTTCCTGAGCCGGGCCTGAATCAAGTCCGCGTCAGAATCAGGGCATCTGCACTCAATCGCGCGGACATCTCTCAGAGACTTGGCAGGTATCCCGCCCCGCCCGGAAGTCCGCAGGATATTCCCGGTCTTGAATACTCCGGAGAGATCGACGCCGTCGGCCAGAGTTCATCCATGTGGCCGATCGGCGCGAAAGTGATGGGAATCACCGGCGGCGGTGCACATGCCGAGTACCTGTGCGTCCACGAGAGGGAAGTGATGCCTGCACCGTCGACGGTCGCGCTCACGGATGCCGCAGCAATTCCTGAAGCCTTCATCACAGCTTATGACGCTCTGTTCGAACGATTACAGCTCGGAGCGGGAGAGACGGTGCTGATCCATGCGGCAGCAAGTGGAGTTGGAACCGCCGCAATTCAGCTTGCGCGCCTCGCCGGCGTCAGAACTGTAGGCACGTCGCGATCGCGATCCAAGCTGGATCGCTGCCTCGAGCTTGGGCTGGATGCGGCGTTTCATATCACCGACACTGATTGGGCCGAACGTCTGCAATCTGAGCTCGACACAGTAGGCGTAAATGCAGTCCTGGATTTAGTTGGGGCAGCTTACCTCAACCAGAATCTCAACGTTCTCGCACACCGCGGCAGACTCGTCTCCGTAGGTCTGACAGCCGGGTCCAAGGCCGAACTCGATATGGGTCTCGTGATGCGAAAGCGCTTGTCGATAATCGGAACGGTACTCAGAGCGAGGGCTCTCGAAGAAAAAATCCAGGTGGCTCGCGAATTCGCTGAACGGATTGTACCGCAGTTCGAGGCAGGCCGCCTCAAGCCGATAATCGACCGGCAATTCCCATTCGATCGAATCGCTCAAGCGCACCGTGTGATGGAATCGAACGAGACCTTCGGAAAGCTTGTCCTGGTCTGGAGTTAGCGATTTGTAAAAGACGTGCTTTGAGTCAACGCTCAGCCCCCTTTGCACGTATAACTTTCAATGATGTTGAATCTTCTGCTTCTCCTGGCGCTTCAGGGGCCTCAAGCGCCAGTTGACAGCATTTCGCTTTCACTCCCTGATGCGTTGAGCCGCGCCCTTCGTCAAGGCGACGAAGCGCGAGCTGCGGCCGCACAGGTCGATGTTACAGATGCCCAGGTCACGATAGCGCGCGCAGCCGGTCTTCCGCAGCTCCGCATCAACGCAAACCAGTCGCACGTCTACGAGAGTGCCCGTGCGGCCGCGGTCGGCCAGATCTTCAATCAGCCGAACACGTACACCGCGCAGGCTCAGCTATCCCAGGCGTTATTTCAGGGCGGTCGAATCATCGCAGGCGCTAAGGCCGCATCGCGGCTGCGTAATGCTTCGCGCTTCGATCAGACCGAAGTTCTCGCACAGGTGTCGATCGATGTACAGCGTGCATATCTCGACGCTCTTTTCGCCGGAACTCTCGCGGCAATCCAGGACACCGCCTTTCAACTTGCAGGCGAAAGACTCGCGCAGGTTCAACAGTTCGAGAAAGCTGGCCGTGCATCGCGATACGATGTTCTCCGCGCAAATGTGGAGCGCGCCAACATTCAGCCCGCACTGATTCAGGCGCGAAGCCAGGTGGAGCTCGCACTCGTGGAGCTGCGACGACTCATCAATGCGCCCGCCACTCAGGCGCTGAAGCTGACATCGCGCCTCGATACTGCGCAGGTATTAGGATGGGTTGCCCAGCTCAAGTCGGACAATGCGCCGATCAATCGCGCGGCGGTAAAAGCAGCCGAGCTCACCTCGGATGCAAGACATGCTGGCGTTTCAGTCGCGCGCGCCGATCTCCTGCCAACCGTAAGCATCAGCGGCGTTTTCGGTGGACAGGCATTTCCTCAGAACGGATTTCCAACCTCAGGCGGGCGGATTGTCACTGTCGAATGTCCACCAGGATCTGTAGAGGGCAGAGTCTGCACATCGCAGAATGGTGGATGGTTCAGGGACAAGTCGTTCGCGATCTCGATTGGCATTCCGATCTTCGATGGACTTCGCGCAAAGGGCGCGATCGATCTCGCATCTGCGCAGGCGCGGCTTGCTGATCTTCAGCTCACTCAGACACGCGAGCGTGTCGCGAGCGAAACTGCTGCAGCGCGTGCCGAGCTCGCACGTGCCGAGGCGCTCTATTCATCTCTTGGAGAGACAGCGGCGCAAGCAAGCGAAGCATTCCGCCTTGCGAACCTCCGTTATTCACGCGGCCTCGCGACGCAGCTCGAAGTTGCCGATGCGCAGCTTGCATTCACCGTAGCACGTACCAACGCAGCCCGCGCTGTGTACGATCTCTATCTCGCTGCTGCATCTTATGCGAGAGCGCTGGGACGGCCGCCGCAGATGTTCGGAATTCCCGGCAATCCCGGCACCGCAATTTCAACGTCGACAAAAAGTGCACCGTAAAAGCATTTCACTTGCATTCATCGGTTCTTTGACCACCGCTGCAGTCATCACTGGCTGCTCGAAGGCGAATAGCGCCGACGCAAGCGGCGGCGCGCGTCCGCCATCGGGCGCGCCGGTTGCCGGCCCCGGAGGCGGTGCAGGAGCGGCTGGACGCGGCGGCCAGACTCTGACAATCGCACCGACCGACATCTCGATCGCGACAACGACGACGATGGCGGAAGGCGTGCCTCTTACAGGCAATCTTCGACCAATTGAATCGATCTCCGTTCGCGCGAGGCTCGAGGGAGATCTCGAAGGCATTTACGTTCGCGAAGGCGATCACGTACGAGCCGGACAGGTCATCGCACGCTTCGAATCTTCGGAACAAGTAAGCGGACTTCAGAGCGCCACCGCAGATAAAACGGCAGCTCAAGGCGAGCTGGCCACAGCTGAGTGGAACCTTCGCCAGTCCGAGGACCTGTTCAAGGCAGGCGCAATCGCCGAAGGCGAGCTGAGGAATGCACGGAACGCAGTCGCGACAGCCAAAGCGAGACTTGCTGCCGCGAACTCGCGCGTAAGCACGACCTCGCTGAGCACGCGTGACACTCGCGTGCTCGCGCCGACCGCCGGCACAATCGAGAAGCGGCTCGTGGAAAATGGCGAGCACGTTTCCCGCGGTGCAGAGATGTTCACTGTCGTCCGCAACGATGTGCTCGAGCTTGCTGCCGCGGTTCCGGAGAGGCTCGCAAGCAATGTCACACCCGGCCAGCCGGTTCAGTTTCTCGCGAATGGAAAGACTCTTCAGGGACGTGTAGCGAGAGTGAGTCCGACGGTCGATCCGGCAACGCGATCCGTAACCGTGTATGCTCAGGTGCCGAATCCCAATGGAGCTATCAAGGGAGGAACGTTCGCAACTGGTACCGTAATGACGCGATCGATTGCGAATGCGATCACAGTCCCGACTTCTGCAATCAAGCAAACCGCATCAGGGCAGTCGGTTGTCTATAGAATCGAGCAGGGCTCGCTCGACACCGCACAGGTGCAGGTCGGGGTCGTAAACGAGCGCACAGCAATCGCCGAGATCGTGAAAGGAATTTCAGTTGGCGACAGCGTTGTTTCAGGAAACGTTGGATCGCTGGGAAAAGGAATGAAAGTCCAGATTGTGAATCCGAATGCTCCACGCGGGCGCGGCGGTGCCGCTGCCCCCGGTACGGCGCCACGCCAGCCATAAGCGACCATGTTCCTCTCAGACGTTTCAATCAAGCGGCCAGTATTTGCAACCATGATGATGCTTGCACTCGTCGTGCTCGGCATCGTCTCGTTCAAGCGGCTCGCAATCGACGAGTACCCTGACATCGTTTATCCGATTGTCATTGCGCAGGTGACGTATCCTGGCGCATCGCCTGAAGTAATGGAGCGTGACGTTGC
>DASUXX010000145.1:0-7809 GCA_036377755.1 Gemmatimonadaceae bacterium | reverse complement strand
GGGGCGCCTCGAGTACAAGGGCGTGCGTACGCAGAATCTGCTAATCATGGGCGCGGATGACCGGTTCACCGAGATTCAAGGCGGAGATCTCGTTGCAGGACGGTGGTTCACCAAGCCGGAGCTCGGGAGTGGCGCATCCGTCGTAGTCCTCGAGGAAAACGCCGCGCGAAAAGTTTTTGGCGGCGAAGGCATACTAGACAAACAGGTTCACGTCGGCGGCCGGCCGATGACCGTGATCGGTCTGTATCAGAAGCCAGGCAATATTTTCGAACCACCAGGCCAGGCAGTAGGCGCGATCATGCCCTACAACACGCTCGATCACCAGTTCTTCCTCGACAAGACCAATGCGGTGTTCATCGCCGTCAAGCCGAGAAAGGGTGTGACCGCGGACGATGCCAAAGAGGCCGTCACAATCGCGTTGCGAGAGATGAGGCGACTGAAGCCGGCGCAGCAGAACAATTTCGACATGATCACGCAGGATCAGATTCTCGACACGTTCAACAAGATCACCGGTGTGTTTTTCCTCGTGATGATCGTACTGTCGAGTGTCGGCCTCATGGTCGGCGGAATCGGTGTGATGGCCATCATGATGGTGTCAGTCACCAATCGCACTAGAGAGATTGGAGTGCGAAAGGCAGTGGGCGCGACACAGCGCGAGATTCTGCTTCAGTTCCTGATCGAAGCAGCAACCCTCACGGGAATCGGCGGCGTCATTGGAATCATCGTCGGCCTCACGCTGGGCCGATTGATTACGTCGCTCATGAACATCGACGCAGGCGTGCCTGTCGTGCTGACAATCGTCGCTGTGTCTGTATCGGTGGGCATCGGGATTGTTTTCGGAATGATTCCCGCCCGGAGAGCTGCGCGGCTCGACCCTATCGAAGCGCTGCGATACGAGTAATCAGCTAATTTTGCGCATGCCAAAAGTCGACATTCTCGCTATCGCTGCACATCGTGATGACGTCGAGCTCACTTGCGCCGGCACGCTGATCAAGGCCATTGCACTCGGGCGCACGACTGCAGTGATCGATCTTACAGCCGGCGAGCTTGGATCGCGCGGATCAGCGCAGCTGCGCGGCGAAGAAGCGGAGAAAGCTGCGCAGGTTATGGGTTTGACGGCGCGCGAGAATCTTGGACTTCCTGATGGCGGTGTGACAAACACTCCCGATACCCGCGCAAAGCTCGCTGCCGCTATTCGACAATTTGCGCCTGCGATCGTCATTGCACCTTCGATCAATGGGAAGCACCCGGATCACACTGTATCGGCACAATTGATTCGCGACGCATGCTTCGTTGCGGGTTTGAGAAAAGTTGCGCCCGAGGTTCCCGTGCACAGGCCTCGCAAGATCATTCACTGCCTCGCGTACCGCGAAGACTATGTGAAGCCGACATTCGTCGTCGACATCACCGACACGTTCGAGAAGAAGCTCGAAGCCGTGAAGTGCTATGCATCGCAGTTCGACGAGGCGACTCAGGCGGGCGAAGTGAATCCGAACGGTGAGTCATTGTATGATGTGATCCGCCATCACGCCGCTCACTACGGATCGCTTATCCGCACGAGATATGGCGAGCCATTCTTTACGACAGAGACAATGCGATTCGACGATGTCGCAGCACTGGAGGTAGCAACCTTTTGAGCGATGATCTGAACTATCCATCGTACCTCGCGCTCGACGAGCTGCTTTCGCTGCAGCGCCCCCGCTCGAATCCGGAGCACCCTGACGAGCTTCTTTTCATCATCGTTCACCAGGCGAGCGAACTCTGGTTCAAGTTGATCATTCACGAGCTGACGGCGCTCACTGCCCTGCTCAATGAAAACGATACGCTCGGCGCATTGTCGGCGATCAAGCGGGTGAATGCTCTCGTGCGAATCGTCACCGCCCAGCTCAATGCACTGGAGACCCTGCCGCCGCAGCGTTTCGCCCAATTCCGTGGATATCTCGGCACGTCGAGTGGGTCGCAAAGCGTTCAATTCCGTACTATTGAGGCGATGTCAGGACTTCGGGACCAGCATTTCATCCAGGTTCTGGAAGAGCATGGTCCAATTCCGGATCTGGTAGCGAATGCACTGAAGCAGCCGCCGCTTCAGGAACAATTCAACCGAGTTCTCGAGCATCATGGTGTGACGCTCGAGCAGGTGTACACCGAGGAGCATCAGCGGCCATTGCAGATGCTTGCTGAAGGACTGCTGGAGTACGAGCAGGGATTTGCGATGTGGCGCTTCCTTCATGTTCAGCTGGTGGAGCGGATAATCGGACCGAATACTGGCGGCACCGGAGGTACGCTCGGCTCCAGGTATCTGCAGAAGACGGTTTCGCAGAGATTTTTTCCGCAGCTGTGGGAGATTAGAGCAAAGTTCTTCAAATGAAGGCTGCATGGCCCGCCATCGCGTTTTGAGTTCGCCGTGGGCCGTTTGCCGTGTGCCGTTTACGGACAACGGAGAGCGGCCCACGGCCAGCGCAGAACGCGATAGCTCCAGCATATCCAGGTCGTAAGCTTCCTTATTACTTTTAGAGAATGCCCACTCCGATCTACCTCGATCACGCTGCCACAACCCCGGTGCGCGAGGAAGTATTCGAAGCGATGAAGCCCTTCTTTGGGCCGCGCTTTGGAAATCCTTCCAGCACACACCGGTGGGGGCGCGAAGCGCGCGCAGCACTCGATGAGGCGCGCGAGCGCGTCGCGAAGTGTATCGGCGCGCGCCCGGACGAGGTTTGCTTCACTTCAGGGGGAACCGAGAGCGACAACCTCGCGATTCTCGGTGTCTGGCGTGAAGCGCGAGAGGCGGGCCGTAACGCAGTCGTCTCCACACCAATCGAGCACAAGGCCATACTCGGCGCATTGCACGAGGCAAAGGCAGAAGGCGCCGAGGAGCGATTCGTAGACGTGGATCGCACCGGGACCGTGAATCGCGAGTCGTGGAATGCAAAGGTTGGCGACGACGTTGCCATCTGCTCAGTGATGTGGGTCAACAATGAAATCGGAACGATCCAGCCAATTCCCGATCTTGCAGCCGACGCAAAGTCGAAGGGCGCGGTATTTCACACCGACGGAGTCCAGGCCTTTGGGAAGGTGAAGATCGATGCTGCAGCGCAGCCATTCGATCTGCTCTCCATGTCCGGTCACAAGATCGGGGCGCCGAAGGGCATCGGCGCGCTGTTCATCAGGCGCGGCACAAAGCTGCATCCGCTGTTTCATGGCGGAATGCAGGATCGCGGTCGGCGCCCGGGTACTGAGAACGTCGCTTACGCAGTTGCACTCGCCACGGCAGCGGAGCTGACCATTGCAGAGTGTGAGCGGGAGTGTGAGCGGATTAGCGCGCTCCGCGACCGTCTCGAGAACGCGATTCTCGCGCGAGTTCCCGATGCTGTAGTTCACGGACGCGGAGCCGATCGTGCGCCGCACGTGCTCAACGTCTCCGTTCCCGGAACGGACAGCGAGTCTCTCCTGATGGCGCTCGATCTTCAGGGCATAGCCGCTTCAGGCGGTTCCGCGTGTTCAAGCGGCAGCATCAGTCCGTCGCATGTGCTCATGGCGCTCGGCGTGAAGCCGGATCTCGCATCCGCTGCCATCCGCATGAGCCTTGGGTCGCTCACGGACGACGCGTGCATCGATCGCGTGTCTGAAGTTTTCCCTGCACTGGTCACGAAAGCGCGCCAGTTCGCAGCAGCGAGTTGATGGTGAAGGAGCGCGTCCTTGTCGCCATGTCAGGCGGCGTTGACTCATCTGTTGCTGCCGCGCTTCTCGTACGCCAGGGATACGACGTTATCGGCGCGACGATGAAGCTCTTCTGCCACGGCGAAGATGTTCCCGATCGTCCGTGCTGCTCACTCGACTCGGTGAATGACGCCAGGCGCGTCTGCGAGCAGCTCGGCATACCGCATTACGTCATCAACCTCGAGACTCGCTTCGGCGAAGATGTAATCGATGATTTCGTGAGCGAGTATGCGCGCGGCCGCACGCCGATTCCATGCGTGCGCTGCAACACGTTCACAAAGTTTCGCGATCTCGTTCGCAAGGCTGATTCGATCGATGCGAAGTACATCGCGACGGGTCATTACGCGCGCATCGTGAATGGTGAATTGCACCGCGGCCGCGACGACAACAAGGACCAGACCTATTTCCTCTGGGGAATCGATCGTTCCGTACTTTCGCGCATGCTGCTGCCCGTCGGAGATTCGACAAAGGCAGAGACGCGCGAGCTGGCTCGATCGCTCGGATTGGCTGTCGTTGCCGAGAAGCCGGAAAGTCAGGAAATCTGCTTCGTTCCTGACGGCGACTACATGAAAATCCTTCGCAGCCGCCTCGCGAGCGACTCGCCTGCCCTCTCACGCGGCGCGATCGTCACGAGTGATGGTCATCATGTTGGCGATCACAACGGATTTGCCGGATACACGATTGGTCAGAGACGCGGCCTTCCGGGCGGATTCAAGCGGCCGATGTATGTCGTTGGAATCAATCCAGAGACGCGCGAGGTTGTGATCGGGCCGCGTGAAGAGCTGATCGGTCACGGGGTCGTCGCTAACGAGGTGAACTGGCTCGCCGATGCGCCACCAGTGGGGGCACATGTGCGCGTCCGCGTCCGCCATCGCGCAGCGCTGGCGCGTGGAGAGCTGATTCGTGTCGATGGTCAGGAGATAGAGATAGCGCTCGACGAGCCCGTGAGCGCAATCACGCCTGGCCAGTCCATTGTCCTCTACGACGACGACAGGGTACTCGGTGGCGGCTTCATCGAGCGCGCGGCGCGGAATCACCCGGTCCGGCCCGTTCGCGAATCGCTCCCCATTCTCGCGGCCTGAGCAGTTAACGCCCGACGGTCTCCTGACATCATTGTATCAGGATGATCGACACCGAGCCCGAATCCCCGGCCGAGAGACACACGCTCGAGAAATCGCGTGATACGCGCGGGTTGCGCGCGCTTGTCGATCGGGCGCGGCTTGGGAGCACTGATGCCTTTGCGGATGCAGTGACGATACTGCATCCACTCGTATACCGGTGGGCGCTCACCTTTGCCCGCGATATCGACGAAGCCGAGGAGATCACCCAGGAAACGTTCGTCCTGATATACAGAAAGCTCGACCAGTACCGTGGTGAATCCGCCGTTGAAGGATGGGTTTACCTGATCACGCGCCGGGTCGCACTCGCCCGGACGAGAAAAACGATGCGGCGGCAGATACTTCGGGATTCAGGATTCGAAATGGAGACCGTGTACAACACCGATCCCGGATCGCGTGTCGACCGGCAGAGAATTGCAGACTACATCCGCCATTTCTTCACGCGGCTGCCGCCGCGGCAGCGTGAAGTTTTCGATCTGGTGGATCTTCAAGGTCACGACCCGGTGGACGTTGCAGGCCTTCTCGGAATGAAAGCCGCAACCGTTCGCGCCAATCTCTTCAAGGCGCGCTCATCGATCCGCGCTCACCTGATGCAGAATCATCCCGCATGGGAGGAAGTCAGCAAATGACGACGTGCGCCGAATGTCTCACGTCACTCGCGACGGCTCGCGTCGCGGACATAGTGCCGGGAAGCGCGATCGCCGCACATTGCGCAACATGTGAGCGATGTGCATCGGTCGCGACAGAGATGCGGCTCGCGGAGCATCGCCTTGCGATTACGCTTGCTGAGCTGAGACCGCGTGCACCGTCGGCAACGGTCGTCGAAGAAGCGATCGTGGGCGCGGAACGCGAGCGTCGTCGTACCGCTGCGCGGTGGCTTCGCGGCGCGTTAGGCGTCTTCGCCTTTCTCATTGCAGGCACGTGGATCAAGGAGAACATCATCGACGGACGCAACATGACGGGGATGATTACAGAGGTTGTACGGCTTCGATGCATCAGCCCGCAGGAAGCAGTGTCACTCGCCACTCCGTACCTTCGCGAGCGGAAGCCGGCAGTCTATACCACGGGCGATCACGCGATCACAATGCGCGGCGCTCCACCTGACGTCACCGCCGCAATAGCGCAGATCGATTCGTACCAGGCAACTCAATGTCCGCTTCCGTCGGCCTCGCAGGCGCCGCTGGCGCCTACCCGTTAGGACGAAAAACCAGGAACGCATTGAGTGGTGTTCCTTTCCACCATTCCTTCATGTTGTCGTTGCGCGTTACCTGAAAATGCAGGTGAGGAGCGAGCGGATTCGCATTGCCGGTCGATCCAACGAATCCAATGATCTCGCCTCGCCGGATCGCCTGTCCCTCCTTGATGCCGGGACGATAGCTGTCGAGATGTCCGTACATCATTACGAATCGATAAGTCGAGTCCGACATATACACAGTCAGACCACCCGCAACGCTGTTGTGAAGCTTTAGAACAGTGCCGGGAAGAGCTGCAACGACAGGAGTGTTTCGGGCAGCCATGATGTCGAGCGCGTTGTGATGACGCTCGGATCCGCGCATGTCGTCGAAGCTGTTGACGAGATCCTTCGCATTCACGCCTGCCACAGGAATGATCATTCCCGCCTTCTTCAGCGATTCCAGATCGGCTGGCGTCACCGGAGGATGCGAAGATCCCGAATCGGGAAACTGTGGTGCAACGAGCGTATCACCGACGAGTGAATCCGCTGATGCAGCATGCAATGTGTCGTTGCCGGTTGTGTCGACGACAATCGCAGTGTCGCCACTCCTTGCAAGTGTAACGACATCGCGCGCGGCAGGTTTTGTCTCGTAGATCAGCGCGAGAACAAGCGCGCCGATGAAGGTTGCGGTATAGGCGCGAACCCTGCCGCTAATACTTCATCCCTCCGGCTGCTGCGAATTCCTTCATGATCCTCTCCTGCTCTTCCGAAAGTTTTTCCGGAGCCTCGATCTTCACTTCGACGATAAGGTCGCCGTTCTCCGACCCCTTGTGAATTCCCTGACCGCGGACGCGAAATCGTTTTCCTGACGGTGTACCGGGCGGAATGCGTATCGCGACTTTCTTTCCGTCGAGTGTGTTGACGTTCACTTTCGAGCCGAGCGTCGCCTGCGCGATGTTGAGCGGAAGCTTTGCAATCACGTCGAGCCCTTCGCGCAGATAGAACTTGTCGGGAAGAACGTTGAACGTTATCAGAAGGTCACCCGGCGGTCCATTCGACGAACCCTTTCCGCCCTGACCTTTCAACCGGATCTTGGATCCTGTGTCTACACCGGGCGGCACGGTGATCAGAACTTTCTTTCGATTGCGTACTTCGCCGCTGCCGTTGCACGTCGGACATGGCTGAGACGGAACCTGTCCGCGGCCGAGGCACATCGGACACGGACGATTCACAGCGAATCCTCCCTGTCCGAAAGAAACTGATCCGCGGCCGGAGCATTCGGGACATGTCTTCATCGACGCGCCGGGTGCGGCGCCCGAGCCATGGCATGTCGCGCATTCTTCGTTTACTTCGAGCTCGACAGGCACTTTTCCCCCACGCGCAGCGGTGCGGAAAGGAATATCGAGAGTTGTCTCGATATTCTGTCCGCGCTGCGGTCCACTCTGACGAGTTTGACCACGCGCGTTTCCGAATATCGATCCAAAGAGATCACCGAGTCCCCCAAGGCCTCCGATATCGAAGTCCTGGAAGTTGACGTTCGGGTTTCCGCCTGCGGCTCCTCCGCCAGGACGCGGTGAAGGGCCACGTCGCGTGCCTGCGCCCCCGCCAAATCCAAAGCTGTCGAACGCGCCAAGGCGGCGCATGTCATCATACTGCTTACGCTTTTCAACATCACCGAGGACGTTGTTGGCCTCGGAGATTTCCTTGAAGCGCTCAGCTGCCTTTGGATCGTTGGCGTTCGCGTCGGGATGATATCGCTTCGCGAGCTTCCGGTATGCCTTCTTGATTTCGTCCTGCGTC
>DASUXX010000144.1:0-18515 GCA_036377755.1 Gemmatimonadaceae bacterium | reverse complement strand
TCATACCTCTAGTGCCCTCATTCCGGATTTAGTCGTAGTTCGTATGTGCGGCGGAGTGTCCTGAGGCCTTATAGTCAACGGGTCCTTAACCCTCATAAGGTCCTCCGACTCCTTAATCCTCATATAAGTCCTCGGATCGCGAATCCCGAGCTGTTTTGGTCTGACCGTCCACCGAGCGAGCGCCTATAATTTCGGAATTCCAAAAAATTGGGGGCCGAGATGATGCTGGTTCGCGAAGTGTTCTATTGTAAGCCGGGAAAAGTCCGCCCGATGGTCGAGAGGTTTCTCAAGATGTCATCGATCAACGAGCAGGCCGGCTTCGGGAAGATGCGCGTGATGACCGACTTCGCCGGTGAGCACTACTGGACCGTCGTTGCCGAAGTCGAAGTTCAGAGCATGAAGGACTTCGAGGAGATGATGGCCGGCAAGGGAATGACGCCAGACCTCATGAAGCAGATGGAGCCGATCATGGAAGGCTACCATGATCTCGTAGATCACGGCCGCCGCGAGATCTACAAGATCGAAGGCACCTGATCACTCTTCTTCAGCTTCGCCCAACCCCGTTCCAATTCTGAATACATGGCCATCGGGGTGTCGCAGATGCATCTCGCGCACACCCCAGTCCATGTCAGTCGGCGGCCATGCGATGTCATATCCAAGCCGCACGCACTCGTCGTACACGGCATCCACATCCTCGACCCATAGCGACATCCACACGCCTTTATCGGCAGACTGATCGCCATCCGGCCCGAACGTCATCTTCACGGGACTTTTGCCTCGCCCTCCCTGGCCACCGAGACAGAGAAAGATCTGGACATCACCCGACTGGATGCCGACGAATGAAATCGGGCTGCCCCAGTCGAAGGTCTTGCACCAGCCAAGCCCCTCGAACCATTCGATGCTCTCTTCGATGTTCGAAACGTTGAGAATCGGATTCACGCCGTGAGCAATCATCGTCTCTCCGTTTATCCGGCATCCTATCCGGCATCCTGAAAGTGACACGCTCCTCGTGACTTGTCGACAACGAATGCCTTTCGCGAGACACCAAGGGTGCGATAGTTGAAATAGCTCGGCTCATCATCGAGATCCGGCATACTGCCTCGCCTGGTCGGGTGCCCTTCAATCTTTGCGGGTCACTCCGCTACTATAGATATGGTCAGAACACACTTCCACCAAACGATGCCAACGATGAAAGGAACACGTTTCGCAGTTGTTGCTGCCATTGCAGCATGCGCGCCGTCCGTCACGACTAATACTACGCCGGCGGCAACGTCACCGAGTACTTCGCGCATGGCTGAGGATATCCGCGCCGTTTCTGCCGATGCTTTCCTCGGCCGCGGCCCCGCGACGCGCGGTGAAGAGCTTGCGACGAACTATATCGCCGAGCGACTGAAAGCGGCTGGTGTCGAGCCCGGTGGACCAAACGGCTCGTGGTTCCAGGATGTACCGCTGCTCCAATCGGATATCAGCGGCACCCCGACTCTTTCGTTCAACGTCAACGGCCAGACTGTGCCACTCACTCAGGGGCAGCAGATCGCGGTCAGGGCATCGATGCAGAATGTCGATCATGTCACGATCCAGAACGCGCCGCTCGTTTTCCTCGGATATGGGGTGAAAGCTCCCGAGCGTAACTGGGATGACTTCAAGGGGCAGGATGTGAAGGGCAAAGTCGGAATCGTTCTCATCAACGATCCCGACTTCGAAACCGGACAGGGAGATTTCGGCGGCAAAGCGATGACGTATTACGGCCGCTGGACGTACAAGTACGAAGAAGCAGCGCGACAGGGGCTGGCCGGACTTCTTGTGGTTCACGAGACTGCGCCCGCTTCGTACGGATGGGCAACCGTCAAAAACTCGAACACCAACACGATGTTCGACATCGTCCGGCAGAATCCTGCCGAAGTTCATCCACCTCTCGAAGCCTGGATACAGCACGACGATGCGGTGAACCTTCTCAAGTCGGTCGGTCTGGACTACGACGCACTGAAGAAGAGCGCGCAGACTCGCGACTTCAAGCCGGTCACACTCAACGGTGCAACGTTCTCCGCGAACTATGGCGTAAAACAGCAGACAATTCATTCGAAGAACGTCCTTGGAAAAGTTCGCGGAAGCGCTCACCCCAACGAGACGATTCTGTACGGTGCGCATTGGGATCACCTCGGAGTTGGCGCACCTGATGCGCGCGGCGACACCATCTACAACGGTGCAGTAGACAATGGAACCGGCATCGCAGCGGTGCTCGAGCTTGCGCGCCTCTTCGCCGCAGGACCAAAGCCGCAGCGGACGGTTGTGTTTGCATTCTGGACTGCCGAAGAGAAGGGCTTGCTCGGGTCGGAGTACTACGCGGCAAATCCTGTATATCCGCTCGAGACAACCGTCGCGGGGTTCAACATCGACGCACTGAGCCCAAGCGGTCGCGCGCATGATGTGGTAGTCGTTGGATCGGGTCAGAGCGATCTCGAGGACCGTCTGAACACTGTCATCACAGCGAGCAATCGCGTCATCACGCCGGACGCGAGTCCTGAAGCTGGTTACTTCTTCAGGTCCGATCATTTTCCGATGGCAAAGCGTGGAGTGCCGATGCTCTACATGGACAGCGGCATCGACCTTCTCAACGGTGGTAAGGCGGGCGGCGATTCAGCTGATGCACGATATCGTCGCGATGCCTATCATCAGCCGGCGGACGAATACGATCCTGCAAAGTGGGATCTATCAGGTATCGCCGAAGACGTTGGCATTCTCTACACACTCGGCAGTCAGCTCGCGAATTCGCGCGACTGGCCGAATTACCGGCAGAGCTCCGAATTCAGGCCTGTGCGCGACAAGAGCGCTTCGAGCCGCAATCAATAGCCTCATTTAACGAACGCGCTTAGTCCGGCGCATGGCGTCGAAATCGTACACGGCTGCGGTCTTTCCCGCGCCCGGTGAGCCGATTGAGTTTCGCGAGTACGCGGAACCCGATCTCGAGCCGGGCGCAGCGCTGCTGCACACGATGTATTCGGAGGTGTGTGGCACGGATGTGCACCTGCATAACGGTCGCCTCAGCGGCGTGCCGTATCCGATCATTCCGGGACACGTAAGCATCGGCGTGATTGCGAAGATGCGTGGATCGCTCACCACAGTGAACGGCGACGCATTGCATGAGGGCGACGTCGTAACTTTTCTCGACGTTCACGAGACGTGTGGCGCATGCTATCACTGTCTCGTTGCCGATCAGCCCAACCGCTGCCCATCACGCAAAGTCTACGGTATTACCTACTCTGCCAACGATGGACTGCTCGGCGGATGGTCGCAGGCGATCTACATGAAGCCGGGCGTGAAGATGATTCACATTCCCTCATCACTCGCACCGGAGACATTCATCGGGGGTGGCTGCGGACTCGTGACGGCACTTCACGCAATCGATCTCGCGCGCATCAGGCTCGGTGATTCTGTAGCAGTGATGGGAGCAGGGCCTGTGGGGCAAAGTGTCATAGCTCTTGCTTCACTGAGCGGAGCCACACGCGTTGCTGCTGTCGATAAAGTCGCTGACAGACTGACCTTTTCGCGAGACATGGGTGCAACAGACAACATCGATCTATCGAATCCGCGGGAGCACAGGCTTGAAGAGTCGCAAGCGATGACAGGCGGTCGCGGATTCGACATCGTGATCGAAGCGAGCGGCAGCCCGGACGCCGTGAGCGAAGCGCTCGATCTCGTGCGCGACGGCGGGCGCGTAATCGTCTGCGGACATTACACTGACAACGGACCGGTTCAGATTCATCCGCATTTTCAAATCAACAGAAAGCACGTCGAGCTTCGCGGCTGCTGGGGATCGAGATACGAGCATTTTCACCGCAGCGTCGAGATAGCTGCGCATTTTGGATCTGCAAAGCCCTGGTCGAGACTGGCGGGTCGCGTTTATGACCTGAGTGACGTTGCAGCTGCTCTCGAAGCAGTTGCGAATCGTTCGGCAGTCAAAGCAGTAGTCCGCGTCAACACGTGAGCGAGAGCGATCCGCCGGGCTGGCTCGTCCGACTTGGACGTGTCGGCTACGCAGCGAAAGGATTCATCTACATAGTCGTTGGATTTCTTGCGATTACTGCATCGATCGGCCTCGGTGGAGGAACCACTGACACCCGCGGTGCAATCCGCGCAATTGGCGCGATGCCATTTGGATTCGTCGCGTTGATTGCGGTGTCGCTCGG
Source organism: Gemmatimonadaceae bacterium (assembly GCA_036377755.1). GTDB lineage: Bacteria > Gemmatimonadota > Gemmatimonadetes > Gemmatimonadales > Gemmatimonadaceae > UBA4720. The sequence goes on along the minus strand of DASUXX010000144.1, from coordinate 14,328 downwards.
TCTGCTTGGATACGCGGGCTGGCGCGTTGCAAGCGCAATCACAGATGCAGAGCGGCGTGGATCGTCGCTGAAGGCAATCGCATTGCGAATCGGCGAAGTGTTTCGCGGACTCGTATACGGCGCGCTCGGCGCCTCTACTCTCAAGTATCTCATCGATCGCGACAACGATACGAGCGACAAGGCTCGTGAGATGACCCGGTGGGCACTGCACTTTCCGGCCGGTCGATGGGTAGTGATGGGGACGGGCGCAGGGATACTTGGCTACGCGCTATACCAGCTGTACCGTGCGATAAAGAGAAAGTATCTCAGGAGGCTCGACCTTTCGCCTGCGAGTCCCAGGACGCGCATGCTCATGGAGAAACTCGGCGGATTTGGAATTGCCGCGCGCGCAGTCGTGTTTGGAATGATCGGATTTTTTATTCTTCGAGCCGGCTGGGAATATGATCCATCCAAAGCCGGCGGCATCGAGAAGTCCCTCGACGCGATTCGTAATCATTCACTGATCTTCGGGATCATTGCTGCGGGACTGATCGCTTTCGGCGTGCTTCAGATTGCCACAGCCCGTTATCGAGTGATGCGAGAGTCCTGAGCAGCTGGTCCGAGTTCCGCTCGGAAGTCCGCTGAGCTTCGTGCAGACTTTCTCGTCGAAGCGTCGCGCACTGACGCTCAGAAATTATCGTGCGACTTTCAACGGAAGAGCGTTGAGAGTGTAGACGTTCGGAACTCCTGATGGAAAGCTCGAGCAGTACCCGGCCGCGGCCACCGGATAATTACTTCCAGACGCGAATGGGTCAGCTGTCTTCGTCGTCGATGTGAAGGCCCAGTGCTCGATGAGTGTTATCGCAGAATGGAAGGTGCCGCGACCGACCGCAGCGGCAGAGTGAAATGCGCCAGTCGTCGCGGATGACATCTCCGTTCGTGTCCGTCACCTCTATTCGACCTCTGATGAAGAAAGGGCCGTTCTTGACAGTCGTAACCGTCACGCCTTCAGGAGGTTGTTCCTGCGGTCCACCGTCCGTCCTGACGAAGTGCAGCGCGCCTGTTGGACATTTGACTACAGCTTCGGCAATCGCAGGCGCATCGGCTGCATTCACGTCGATCCACGGGCGCTTTCTCGCATCGAACACCTGAGGCAATGCGCGAATACATGCCGCGCTGTGGATGCACCGCGATGCGTACCACTGAACCTTGATATCGGTCGAGGCGTACTCGCGCGTTGCGCGGTCATGTACTCGATTCGCCTCGTGATCATCCGGCGGTGCGCCGGTACCACCCTCAGCCGCGCTCGGCTCGTTATTCTGGTCGGACATTGTCATTCAGATTCGGAAGAATTCCGCGTCATTGCAAGTGAGATTGCGCTCGTCGCGAGGTGATGCGAGTGTTCGGGGAGGTTCAACGGAGGCCGATGTGCGCCGAGCGTTAATTGTCCTTGTGACAGCATTTGTTCCATGCGTCGCGACAGCCCAGCAACACGTACACGAACGCGGTGAGAAGCTCGGCATCGTGCATTTTCCTGTTTCGTGCAAGGAGGCCGTTGCTCCGGAGTTCGACCGCGCGGTAGCACTGCTGCATTCGTTCGAATTCGGTGAAGCAATCAAGGGCTTCAATCGCGTTCTCGCCCGCGATCCTGCGTGCGGCATGGCATACTGGGGGATCGCGATGAGTACATGGAGCAATCCGATGGCCGCTGCGAATCGCCCTCCCGCGCAGCTCCTGTCAGGCCGAAAGGCAATCGAGGCCGCGCGCAAGGTCGCGTCACAGTCGAGTGCGCGGGAACGCGGATATATCGAAGCGGTTGCAAAACTTTATGACAGCTTCGAGAGCTCAGCTCAGCGGGATCGCGTGCTGGCGTACGAGCACGCGATGCACGATGTATCAACAGGATATCCTGGTGATACGGAGGCGCAGATCTTCTACGCGATCTCACTGGTTGGATCCGCCCCTCCAACGGACAAGACGTACGCGAATCAGAACAAGGCTGCCGATATCCTTGTGCCTCTATGGAAGAAGCAGCCTGATCATCCCGGTCTCGCGCATTACATCATCCATACTTTCGATTATCCGGCGCTCGCGAGCAGAGGCGCCGATGCGGCGCGCGAGTATGCGAAGATCGCGCCCTCGGCCGCTCACGCGCAGCATATGCCGTCGCACATCTTCACGCGTACAGGAATGTGGAAAGAGTCGATCGCGACAAATCTTCAGTCGATGGAAATCGCTGAAAAGTCAGGATCGATCGCGGAGGCTCTGCATGCCGCAGACTACGCTGAGTACGCGTATCTCCAGCTTGGTCTCGACTCGCTCGCCAGGTCGATAGTCGACCGGCTTCCTCGACTGGTTGCGCGCTTCGACGTGAACGCGATAACGGGAGCCGCGCCTGGATCTGCTGGTGTGTTTGCTATTGCAGCAATTCCTGCGCGTTATGCATTGGAACGAAATGCGTGGTCTGACGCCGCCGCACTGCAACCTGCGCGGAGTGATTTTCCGTGGACCGATGCCATGACGTGGTTTGCTCGCGCGATTGGTGCTGCGCGACTGAAGAACGTTCCCGCAGCGCAAGTCGCAGTGGATTCGCTCGGTGCAACTGCCGCTCGACTTGAAACGATGAACGAGCCTTACTGGCGTGAACAGGTCGCGATTCAAGTCCTCGAAGCGACGGCGTGGCTAGCACTTGCAAAAGGTCAAACGGATGATGCTGAACGTCTGATGCGCGAAGCGGCGCGCCGTGAGGATGCAACAGAAAAAAGCGCTGTCACTCCCGGCCCTCTCGCGCCTGCGCACGAGCTGCTCGGCGACATGTTGATGGAGCTCGGGCGCAAGACCGAGGCGCTTGCCGAATACAACAAAACGCTGGTAACTGAGCCAAATCGGCGGCGCGCATTGGCAGGCGCCGCTCTCGCCAAACAATAAACAATTCACACACATGAACCCGAGCGAAGCAGTCAAAACCACCAAGGGGATTATCGACTTGAACTATGCGCTTATTTCAGGAAAGCCGGAGGAAGAGCGTGATTGGAAAACGTGGCGCTCGCTTCACGCGCCCGGTGCGAGACTGATTCCAATAGAGGGAGAAAGCCGTATTGCGCGCGTGATGTCGCCTGATGAGTGGATCGCATCGCGAACCCCGCTGCTCCGGAAGATGAGCTTCTACGAATACGAAACGGATCGCGAGGAATTGCAGTACGGCCGTCTCGCGCAAGTGTGGAGCAGGTACATCGCAACGTCGGAGCCTGGCGGTGAGCCAATCCGCCGTGGCGCAAACAGCATTCAACTATGGAACGACGGCACGCGGTGGTGGATTCTTTCAGTTGCGTGGGACGCGGTCGAAGCACTCAACGTATAGCGCGTTAGATCTCCCAATGCGAATAGCGGTAATCGGAGCAACGGGTCATATCGGAACGTGGCTAGTGCCACGCCTTGTGAGAGCTGGTCATGAGGTCATCGCGGTATCGCGTGGCAATCGCGACCCATATCAGCGGTTTCCTGAAGCTGACCGTGCCCATCACGTTCACATCGATCGAATCCAGGCTGAGCGCGTTGGTGACTTTGGGAAGCAGATCGCGGATCTCGATGCTGACGTAGTAATCGATCTCATCTGCTTCGACGTTGGATCAGCGCAACATCTAGTGACAGCGTTGTGTGATCGTGTTGCGCATTTCATTCACTGCGGTACTCTTTGGGTTCATGGCAATCCCCCTGTGCGCCCCTATGACGAATCGATTCCGCGTGACCCGTTCGGTGAATACGGAACCAAGAAAGTAGAGATCGAGAGATTTCTGCTCGGTGAAGCCGCGAATGGTTTTCCCGCCACGATTCTTCATCCAGGCCACATAACAGGTCCGGGCTGGGACCCAATCAATCCGGCAGGAAATCTCGATCGGACATTCTTTGATCGCCTATCGCGAGGTGAGACCGTCACGCTCCCAGATGACGGCCGTGCGACGTTGCAGCACGTTCACGCCGATGATGTAGCGCAGGCATTTCAACTGGCTGTCGAGAATCGCGAAGCTGGCATCGCGAAAGCGTTTCACGTTGCCTCACGGGAGCCTGTGACTATGGGCGACTACGCAATCGAAGCTGCGAAATGGTTCGATCGTGAGGCTCACATCGAGTACATGCCCTTCGACCAATGGAAGACGACGGTTTCGGAGCGGGATGCAGAGATCACGCTCGATCACATCCTGCATTCACCGGGAGCAAGTATCGGTAAGGCGGAAGCGCGACTCAACTTCCGGCCGCGGTTTAGTGCAACCGAGGCTGTGCGGGATGCTCTGGGACTAACGAGTCCGTAGATGGTTTGATCGCGACACCGGCGTCGCCGCCCGCAGCACATCCACGCACCTCTCTATCTCCTCGTCGGTGTTGTAGTAGTGCGGGGAGATGCGCAGCGCTGATTCGACTTCCCGCTCTCCCAGGTCAAGCAAGCCATACCACTTGAGCGTCACCGTCGTATTGATTGCGTGCCGGGCGAGCTCCAGCGTCAGCTGCTCCGCATCATACCCTGCGAACGCAGCGGTTACTATCGCGCATTGCCGGCTTCCGCGATCGAGAATTTCTACACCGTCGAGAGCCGAGAGCTTCCGTCGCAATTCGCGAGCAAGACCGAATGCTCTCTCGGACGCGACTTCGACTCCAACTCTTGCTACATATCTCGCCGCAGCGCCGAGCCCGAGTACCAGTGCGTATGGGAATTCCCAGTCTTCGTATCGTTGAGCAGTCGCCGCAGTCTCGTAGCGGTCAGGCGAGATCCATCTGGCGCCGCGCATGTCTACAAAAAGCGGATGATCGCCACGCGCCAGCGCACGGTCCGACGCATAGAGAAACCCGGTACCTCTCGGGCCGCGCAGAAACTTCCGTGCAGTCGCGGAGAGATAGTCGCATTTCAATTTCGCGACGTCGATCGGAATCTGACCAACCGCCTGACATGCATCGATCAGGTATGGCACGCCGAGCTCTTCGCACACGGACCCGACGCTTTCGACATCCTGTATCAGCCCTGAATGAGTCGGCACCCATGATACGTGCACCAGCCGGCACTTTGGATCACGCGCAAGCTCGCGAACAGATTGCGGATCCACTCCGCCCTCTGGTAGTTCTTCAGCATGCTTGACCACAACGCCAAGTCTTTTCGCGAGCGACAGGTACGTTATCTGGTACGACGTGTAGTCGGCGCGTGTGGTGACGACGATATCGCCAGGAGCGAAGTCGAATGACGACATCGCCTGTATGAATGCAGCTGTAGCATTTGCGACAATAGCAACGTTTCGCGGCGGTGCACCGATAAGCGCGCCGACGTCGTCGTACACCTGCGCTATTTTCTTCGCTCGCGCATTCGCCGCTTCGTACCCGCCAACCTCCGCCTCGAGCTCCAGATGTTCCCTGCACGCGTCGAGAACAGGCTGCGGCATCAACGCTGCGCCAGCATTGTTTAAATGAATGCGATGCGCCGTGCCCGGCGTATCGTCGCGCCAGCGCTCCAATAGCTGAGTCGAGGTCATGAACATTCAGCTCGTAGTGCGGGCGATCTATCCGACCACGCCTTCCCGTCCCCGCACATTCATTATGGTTGCGGTCATCACCGCTATGACTTTCTCAGTATCACCGGTTACCGCAAACACATCTGCCTGACACACACTGAGAGTCCGGCCTGAGCGAATCACTCTGCCTCGCGCGATGAGATAATCTCCCGCACCCGGTGCAAGAAGATTGATCTTGAACTCGACAGCAAGAACACCGACATCCTTGTCGAGAAGAGTGGCGGCCGCATAACCGCACGCACTGTCGGCGATCGACGCAATCGCGCCCGCATGAACGAACCCGTGCTGCTGACTTATCTCACTCCGGACGGGAAGCCGTATCTCTACGATTCCCGGCTCGACCTTATCGAGATGAGAGCCGAGTGTAGCCATGAGGTTCTGCCGGCTGAAACTGTCGCGAACACGTTGTTCAAAATCAGAATCAGCCGGCTTGTAACCGCTCATGGTCAATCAGGTTGGAGATATCGCAAACTCGAGAGCGTGAAAGCTAGCGATTCAACAACAGCGCGACGAGCAGATCATCCCACCTGAAGTCCCGATTCGTATCACGCAGCTCGGCGACAGGATACGGACCGGAATTCACAAACAGCATCTGTGGCTCATTCGGCTGCGTGACGTAACGACCTGTCAGCGGCTCGAGGAATCCAAGCTCGATTGCATGCAGTGCAAGACGATTGAATGCAGTGCGTCCGAGAATCGACTCGAGTACCGTGCTCGTCAACGTTGGCTGATATGTGCCTTGAGGATATCGCCAGTCACCGAGGTCGGTCGTGCGTCCCCAGCGGTAATCGTCGTAATCGCCGATGCCGAATCCCTTGTCGACACACCACTGCCTGCCCCACACAGGATGTCCAGCACCCGATCTGCAGAATGCAGGCGCGCCACCTCGCACATTGTTGTCCTGAAGTCCGACTCTCCACCGTCCAATGTCGCGCGCTTCGTCATCGCTGATGAAGAGCAGCGGATCACCGTCCCGGTTCAGGATGCGAACGCGGTCTCCCACATCTTCCACGCGGAAATCATTTCCATGTCCGCGCGATGAAGCCTTTGCAATGACGGCGGACGACAACACAGCACCGGCACGCGCGCGTCCGGCGTTATTTGCTCTGCCGTTGTTCTTAGCAACAGACGAACTCCCTCTATCGTTGTGCGCGTTCCCTGGATTGCCGCGCACCTTGTTGTCATTCTTTGGGGCTTTATCACTCCTGCCGGGACCGTTGCCTGATTTTCCCGGAGGCCCGCCGTGCGGATTACCGCCCTCCTTTCCCTTGCCACCGCCTTTTCCCTGAGCGATGGCATCGTGCGAAAGGCCGGTGAGCGCGACTATTAACGCAGCAACAATTATCGACAGCCTGGAGCGCCACATCGTAATCTCCCTGAATCGTGCGCCAGCATTCAGGGCAAGGTTTCTGCCATTCAGATGTCAGCGCATCCCTCGGGACGGGAACTGCTCGCGATGAGCAGGCACAACGCCGGTTGTGCTAGATGATCGAATTCCTGATCTGAGTCTCGAGAAGTGCCATGCAGTGGGCCTGAAGAGCGGGGATGTCGAATTCAATTCCATCTTCTGAGCACCACAGTGAGGCACTGGCATCTCCTCCAACCGGCTTTAGCACAAGCTCCTTCACTACGGTTGCGTGTTCAGGCTTGCGATAGGCTGCGCCGCCACGGGAGACAGTCCCCTCCCACACATTGACGTGCAGCTCGCCGAGTGTCTGCTCGCGACGATCGGCGTACCAGGAGACGCTGACTGCAGCGTTGCGCGCCTGAAGAACGCAGCCGGAGGGAGTACGATGTCGCTCGACACGCGCGGGCCCTTCTTCGCTGCGCTTGATGGTACGCTCGGGAGCGAGCGCGTCGAGCAGCTGGTGAACGGCGCGCTGAGCAGCGTTCTTTTCTTTAGCGGTTGGCCGGCTGTCAGACCGGTATAGCGTGTTTTGCGGATTTTCCATGATTTCCTCGTACCTGCAACTTAGCGGGTTCGAGGTCAGGCCGCAGGAAAGTCACAAATCGCGCTAGTGGCGTGAGGCCGCTGCGAGTTTGCGCTCGAGCTCTACTTTCCAGTTGGGAACTGCGATCAGTTGATAGTCCCCGGTCTCACTGACCCTTGCCAGTACTTTGCCGCTTCTGGTGATATCGAACTGAGAGACGAGGGCAGACGTCGACACAATATTCATCGCTCGAATGACGGTATCGCGGGCGACCACGCGCATTGCTGGTGACCTTGTGATCGTAGCCTTTACCAGGCTTGTGCCCGCAGTGTAGTACAGTGAATTCCCATCCTTCGACCAGGTCAGATCCTCACCTCCACCCGCTGAAATCTGAATTCGCGCGGAAGGTATTGGAAACGAGCGTATGTAGACTTCGTCTCTTCCTCCTTCATCGCTTGTCATTGCGACCCATTTTCCATCGGGCGAAAATGACGACGTCCATTCGTTTCCACGCGCATTCAGGAAAAGCTTCGGTTTGGGATCAGCGACGTCCGCAACGAAGAGCTTCCACGCGTTCTCGCTGAACATCGTCAGCAGCATCGTTTTTTCGTCAGGCGACACCGCCACGCCGGCAACGAGCTTGCCAGTATTAACAAGCAGGCGCGGCTCACTGGCGCCATCGGTATTCTGCACGTAAACGCCGAAATTCATATCTGTCGCGACGCCGCCGAAATAAAGTCGTTGCCCATCTGCCGACCACGCCGGCGTCGTCACAGTAATCGAGGACGTCAATTTCGAGAGCGTCCTCGTTACGATGTCATAAAGCCAGATCGAATACATGCCCTGATCACTGATGGCTGCAGCAACCGTCTTCTCATCGGGGGAGAGCCTCGGTGCGCCCCATGCGCGGACTTCGCTGCTCGCGGGTGAGCTCGATCCGTCAGGTGAGAACCAGGCCAGCCTGCTCGTTCGCCGGCCGCGTGAGCTCAACAGCGCACCGCCACGGGAAATGAAGATCTCCGAATTTCCATTGACGTTCGCAGGCACTTCCACTTGTTCCAGCACTGTAACCGGGACAGACTCCAGCTTGTCGAGTGAGCGATTGAGCTTCACTGCCATGACGGATCCATCATCCTGCACGTAGACGAGAGTGCGATCCAGAATGGCGAGTGGCCGTATGCCTCTGAGACCAAGAGGCCTGGTTTGGGCGTCGTCGATCGACGTGCTCGCAAGCGTTGTCGACGCGAGGCTGCCCTTCCAGATGGCGAAGACGACTCTCTTTCCATCGGGACTCGCAATTGGCCACAGGTAATCCTGCTCGCCTTTAGACGTATCAGGCCGGAGGAATGCGACTTCCTCTCCGCCGTTCTCGCTCACCCGCTGCAACCCGTGGCTGGCTCCCTGAGAGCCACGAACGATCTCACCACGAGAGGTCCAGTCAGCACCGTTATCGGATGATCCGTTTGCAACTACAGACGGGGAGCTGCCGTCCAGCTTGCTCTTTCTGAGTTTTCCATTCGATTCGTACGCGATCCATTGGCCGTCAGGTGAAAAGATCACCTGGCTCGCACCCGAGGAATTCGGAATCGGGCGCGGATCGACTTCATCAGTGCGCAATGCCATCAGCCCGGCAGTGCGCGTGTTCCAGTAAACAACAGTCGACCCGTCTGGAGAGATCGCTCCGGGCCACGGATATGTGAGCCCCGCTCTCGTACTGTCCGTCGTCGCCACGACGAATCGCGTAACGCGTTCCGTCGCAGCGGGAGGCTTTCTGAATGCGGCGAACAGTATCGCTCCCACAGCAAGTGCAGCAGATCCCATAACGACTGGATCCTGTAAACGTGCACGCCATGTATTCCTCGCGCTTCCGAAAGCAAACTGATGGAGGCCCGTTGTCGTTCCCGTCACATGTCCGCGCAACGCTTCAGCAAATTGGCCGGCGGTTGAAAAACGGTCGGCGGGAAGTTTCTCGAGAGCATGCTGCACGGCAAACTCGACGTATTCCGGAATCGACGAGCGCGTTGCGCGCATCGACCTCGGCTTCTCGGTAAGCATGCGCGCGATTATCGCCTGCGATGTGCTGCCTGTATGCGGAGGCTCTGCCGTGAGCATCTCATAGGTGAGCGCACCGAGTGAGTAGATGTCGCTGCGTCCGTCAATAACGCGATCACCGGTGGCCTGCTCGGGACTCATGTATTGTGGAGTGCCGAGCGACAATCCGGTTTGCGTGATGCGGGAACCTCCTGCATTCGACACGGCGAGCGCAATTCCGAAATCGGCGATCACCGGCTGATTGGCCTGCAGGAGAATGTTCTCAGGCTTCAGGTCACGATGAATGACTCCATGCGAGTGCGCATAGTCGAGCGCGTTTGCAATCGCGACTGCAATTCTTATTGCTTCATCGACCGGAAGCTGTTTTTCTCTGTCGAGTCTGTGTCTTAGCGACTCGCCCTCGACGAACGGCATGACATAGTACAGAAGGCCGTCAGCAGCTCCCGAATCAAAGAGCGGAAGCAGATTGGGATGCTGGAGATTGGCAGTGACCCTGATCTCGGAGAGAAATCGTTCGACTCCGAGAACCGCGGCGAGCTCAGGGTTGAGAAGCTTGAGGGCTACCGGCCGGTCGTGGCGGAGATCCTGCGCGAGGTAAACCGTCGCCATACCACCGGCGCCAATTTCGCGCTTGATGTCGTAGCGTTCTGCGAGTGACTCCTGGAGCTGCTTGAGCGCGTCCATGAACCCTCATCATGTGGGGATGGTGCGCGCTCAATATGGCGTGCGCGTAGCGGGACGCAATCGCATTTATTGTCGATACATATGAAGCTCGTGGAAGCGTAATCGTCTGTATGTGTGGACGATCATCCGGAATTGCCCCAGACTATATGAATATTCTTCGACAAGGTCTCGTATGAACAAGCTCGCCGCATCGATTCTGACCATCGCGCTCACCTCCTCCGCGCTCTTCGCCCAAAATACCCAATCGGAGCCGCAGATCTGACGTCGGGCCGCGGTGAAGTGCGCATAAAGCCGGCAAAAGCAGTCGTGTTTTTCATTGTGCAGACACGCGGTGAAACTGGCGCCGAGGCAGCTGCCGAAGGAGCTCGAGTGGTGGCTTCAGTCATGAAGTCGTTGTCTGCCGCCGGGCTCAAGGCCGACGACGTCAGCAACAACTCATACAGTGTCGGCCCTGAGTTCGAGTATCAAAGGGAAGGCGTGCGCAAGCAGGTTGGATTTCTGGCAACCAACGGTATTCGTGCTGAAGTGACACCGATTGAAAAGGTTGGCAGCATCATCGATGCTGGACTGAACGGCGGAGCGACGCAGGTGTCGTCAACGCAGTTTCTCGGCGAGAAGATGGACGACAGCAAGAGGCAGGCGATGAAAGCCGCGGTAGAAGCGGCACGCAGTGAGGCAGAAACAATGGCAATTGCGGCTGGGGGACAACTTGGAAAGCTTCTGTCGCTATCGAGTGGAGGAGTTGTAATGGGAGGAGTTGCAATGGCGCGCGCGGTGGAGCTCAACTCCGTTATTGCCGCAGGGGGAGCCGCCGCGGGAACGTCAATTCGTCCCGATGAGCTGACGGTGACGGCAAACGTAAGCGGACGGTGGGAATTTATTCCGAATAAATGAGGGCGCGGCGATCATGCGTAATTCATCTGCTCGATTTCATACTCATCGTATCGCCGCTCCGACTTTTCATCGCGACCGAGGGCATAGCCGATCGCTTCTCCGTACGCCTGGAAGATCATTCCAAGAAAAAGGAGCGGCCACAACGCTGACGACACGCCGTTTGTGCGAACTGTACGCGCGATCGACGACCTATGCCGGTACATCAGGACAAAAGGAATCAGCGGAAATGCAATTGCATACATGAGCCGCCGAGGTATTGTCCACGATGCGCTCCTCACCGACGCGATCACTCTGCCGGCCACAATCCGCTGAGCCAGCCAGGAATCGAGTCGAGCAATATTCACGTGGCCGATGACTGCATCAGGCTCGAACATCACTCGGCCCTTTACAGACTTGATTCGCGACATCAAATCCTCACCGCTCGTCAGCACATTTCCCAGAATATCTCCCAATCCGACCAGGAAATCGCGGTCGTACGAGACGTTGAATAGTGGACCATAGCTCAGCATGCCGCCACTTCTGCCGACGCTCCATGGTGCGTATCCGTTGATGAAACCGGCCCAGCTCACGAGTGTAGCGGGATTCTCGTTTTCGAATGCTGGGACTGCGACTGTTCCGCCAACATTGTGGGCTGTGAGCAGTGCATCGAACATCCCCGGCCGCGGAAAGGAATGAGTTTCCCCGATAAATACATACCTGCCTGAAGCCCCGATGATTCCAGCCGCGCGCGCAGATGCCAGCGGATATACGCTCGAGACGGCCACAACCTTCACGTCGCTGTCCAAACTTCCCGACACATCGTGAGGGCAAACGACAACAATCTCGACCGCGCCTTTTGAAGCGGCGCGTCTAATTGTATCGATCACCGCAGCGACCCTGCTCGCTGAATCAGTCACGAGTACGATCGACATTCCATATCGCTCGCCGCGAATCATTAATGAGACATGCGTCTGATTCGCATTTGTGAGTTCGGCCTCCAGTGGAATCCGGTGAATTCCCATGGTTCGGCATTGCTTATTTCGAGATCGGCGCGGCTGGCTAATGCTCCAACGAAATGTCTTCCGATCGCTCGAGTGAGATGCTCGCCCGGGCAGGAGTGAGGTGCAAATCCAAACGGTGCATAGACCGATCGGGAATGCGGCTCGAGAAAACGATCCGGATCGAAAACCTGTGCGTTTGCGAAACTTTCAGGTGCCCGGTGACTTTCCGCGATGCAGAGTCGAACGTGCCATCCCGCTGGAATACGATACCCTTCGAAAAGAATGTCACGCGTTGCGCGGCGAAGAATGAACTCGCTCTGATGTAAACGGAGAGTTTCGCGAACGGTTCGGTCTGCTATTCCCCCAGCCTTCTGCGACTCTTCAGGGATGGCGGCGATCGCATCGCTCAGCTTTCGCATCGAGCCGTGATTCGTTCCCGCAACTGCAATCAGCCAGGCAAGCAGTCCAGCGACATCGATTCGTCCGGTGTGCAGCGCGTAGGCGAGATTGCCGAGTATTGCATCATCTTGAACGGCTGCTGGGTCAGACTTTACGAGATATGCGAGAAACGAGACTTTCGTCTCGTCCTGTGCGATCACGCGCATTTGCTGGATGATTGCGTTTACCGCATTTCGTGCTTTTGTCTTGCCTGTGCGGCTGAGCTGACGGTAATCCGCCTCGTGGAACAACGCTTTGAGTGTTGAAGCATCGTCCGGCTCGAGATCGAAAAACAGGATAACCAGCGCTCGGAATGTCAGCTCCTCGAGAATGTCGGTCACTTGCGAAGCAGACTCGAGCAGGTTCACAGCACGCGTCGACTCGTCCCGCAATCGCACGTCATGATGCGCGATTACAGCGGGATTGAATGCAGTGCGAAGCGCTGCCGCAACGCGGTCATGCTCTGCACCATGGAGATATCTGACGAATCCCGCAGGAATGATCTCGTTGAACGGCGCGGCCGGAACCTCCAAGTCGTTGGAGTGTGCTCGCAGAAACTCTTCGATTCTTTTGATGCCGACGATGCCTGCTGCAGGGCGGTTCAAGTGCTGAAACTTGAAGGTGTGCCCGTGGAGTCTTGCTGCCTTGCTGTAGTAATCCGGATCGCTCCACGGCGAAGTGGAGAACATTGCGAGCGAGCCGGGCGGAAGTCCGCGCCTCACTCCATATGATGGCTGTCGTCGAATAGCGTCGAACAGAATTAGTCCGATGGATCCGAGCGCGGCGAGGAAAAGGAACGGCAAGAACGCGACTGCAACGATCAACGCGAGGACAGAGGCGACAACTATCGCTATGACGATTACATGAACCGATGGAAAGCCGCGAAGTCGTCTCCCGATGCCCGGATGTAAAACGAGTCTCGTGAAAAATACGAGCGGAAGACTGGCGGCAATCAGGACAACTATTCGCAGCATTGACCGACGCCGTTCGCTCGATGTCGACTCCAGTCGGGTTGCATGTCAGGTTGCGCTCGATGAAGCCCTGGTAGTTTAGATGGTGGAGCGATCGAAGTTAGACTACCCGCTCGAACAAGGCCAACGAGAGTTTGCCGCTCCCTCTTTCCTCACGAAACTCCCGGCCCGGCTCGGCCGAAAGAAAGAGATTGAGCTTGTCATCCCGTTCGGCAAATCCGGCGAGATGTTTTTTGAAAAATTCTGCCGGCACTTCGAGCAACCTGAAGTTTGAAGACTGGCGCTCAGCTTGACACACGATCAGAATAGTCTTTCCTGCTCTGATGGCAGAGAGGGGAACCCAGACCCACCATGCTTTTTCTTTTGTCCACGATTCTCCTGGGAGATACCGTTTCGACGTAAGAACTTGGCATCCCGTACGGCTCACACCCTTTTGCTGTAGCCAGTTAAGCGCTTCCGACCTGATATTCATATACGCTAGGCGGCCCACTCAGCGGAAAGAAGCTCCGCCTGTTCGAGAACGATGAAACTGCTGCCCCCTCTGAAGCTGTCGCCGCGAATGTATGGTAAGCCTTTTAGTCAGCTTAGGTAGTAGCTGCCCGAGGGTAGCTACATCCGGGTTCTATTCTGAAGGGATGAGACCCTCCCGGTATGCCGAATTCTTTCGGGTACGCAGCCGATTCCTGCTTTACGACTTCGTAATGCCGTAATGTTTCCATTGAGGCATATGCAGAGTCATCACTGCCTTAAACAGCCGTCCATGATTGGGGATTCGCAAGTGCAATAACTCGTGCGCGATTACGAAATCCTGAAACCCCCTTGAACGTTCACAAAGATCGACCGC
>DASUXX010000143.1:0-2103 GCA_036377755.1 Gemmatimonadaceae bacterium | reverse complement strand
AATGCTGTCAGGGTGCGGATCGAATGCACGCACCAGAACATAGATGTTCGACTCGTCGTTGAGGACGCGCGCTTCTGTCTTGTAGCGCGGCTCACCGTCATCGACAGGCTGGAACGTGCGAAAATCCGTGATCGGTGCTGCATCTGCCCACGCTGCATCAGCATCCGATCCATCGATTACTGGCGGCGACTTCGCGCGTGCCGCTGTTGCAGTCGTAGCTGCAGTTCGCGCGGGAGACGGCGGAGCTGCAGTCTCCCGGCCTGCCGGTGCAGCCTGACTCGCAGGAGTCTGGGCGCTCATGTGCCGAGGTGTGATTCCTACCATCGAGGCGACAATGAGTAATGCTAGAAAATTAGCATTAACGCGCACGAGAAACGATTTCATTCGCATTGGATGAGCGTTGGAAGTGTGAGTCATTTGATGAGGAGTGACTGCATGACGATGGAGAATTGTGAATCAGAGGTCATCGTACGCGCCGCCGTCATGAAATCGGCGCGAAGCTCAGCGGTCTTGATGAGTCTCTGGGCTGTGGCTGTCGTGAGAACTACTCGCTTGTCGTCGTCAGACGTCATGAGATCACCAACGAGCTTGAGAACATTCTTCGTAACGAGAGGATCCGAGTGTCCATAGGGAAGGGCGGTCTGAAGCACTACGCGGATGTCCTCGTCCGATGTCATGGTTGCAACTGCATCGAAGAACGCCTTTCGCAATGTTGCGTTGGATCTGCGAAGCGATCCGGCAGCGAGCGTCTGAAGCAGCGTGCGCTTGTCGGTGTCGCTCGTGATATCAGCTGCACCCTGAAGCGCCAGCAACAGCATTTCAGGATCATCAGTTACGCCGTACTGCGTCAGCGCAGCTGCGGTATCACTGCTGGAATGACTCTTGTCGAGCGCTGCGTCGAGTGCAGTGGCGAGGGCTTCCTGGGCCCGCCCAAGAGTTGCGACTGCCTGTCCCAGTGACTTCGTCCCTTTTGCCGGGCCCGCTGCGATGCGCTCCAGTACCGGGTTCAGATCCGAGGGTGACGATGCGAGATACAGCGCCGCATGCCTTGCAACACGATCATACTCCGCGGAAGTGAGCGGCTTTCCATCCAGAAGTGCTTCGTAGTGATCACGACGCGAGGACAGGCTCTTGATCCCTTCGATCCGTGTGAGCACGGCACCCACTCCTCCACGCGCCATGTCGCGCGCAACTCGCTGCGGCACATCTACGCCTGACTCAGTAAGAACTTCCGAGAGCAGCCACGAGAGCCACGAGCGCATCGAATCATCGAACGGTGCCGCCGCGCCATTCCTGCGCGAGGCAAACTCGAGCGTGCCATTGGGCCGTCGCGTGATTCGAACAGAACGGTTCGACGAGCGGGTGACTTCCGTTATCGTCACATATGATTCGTCGTCGAGCGAGATGAGCCGATCGTTCTGGAATACTGGCTTTCCAACGAATGCCGCTTGCGCGCAGCGAGAAGGCGCGTAGCTCAGATATTCGAGAACAGGAATGCCGTCTTCGTCACCGCTGTCGGTGTGAACGAGATTAGTAACCTGCTGACTCCGCACACTGATCGCTGAATCGCAGAAGGTGGGGCTGTAGTCGAGGTTGGGTCTGCCATCGCGTCCTGCGCTTGCATGCGTGGTCGCCTTTTTCTCAGCGTTGCCCACCGTGGCAGCGGAAGCTGAGCGCGCGCCGAATGGCCGCATTGCAGCGAGCGGAATTATTAGCGCGAAGAAGAGTGTTGCAGCAGCAGCTGCGCTGCGGCGCCCAAGTGTGTGGCGGTTCTGCCGGCTGTCGAGGATCGCAAGCATGCGGCCTTCGAATTCGGAGCGTCGCGCCATCGCAAGCGCAGCGAATGCGGGAGCTGCACTTTCGCGAGTTGGCGCGCCGATCGACTGCACCATCTCGAGAAGCTCGCCTGCATAAAGTGATGGCTTGGTTCCATCGCGGATCACGTAATCGTCACACGCGTGCTCACGCTCGACGCGCATGCGGTGCGCTGCGAGCCAGATGAGCGGATCGAACCAGAACACTGCGATCGCAATCTGCGCAACAAGCTGCGTGAGCGCGTCGAAGCGCTTGACGTGCGCCATCTCGTGAACGAGAACAAATCGT
>DASUXX010000142.1:0-5058 GCA_036377755.1 Gemmatimonadaceae bacterium | reverse complement strand
AGTGCCGCTGTAACGACTCTGGGGAGTGCCCGCTCCCTGAATGAGGCTCAGCTCATTCCAAAGCGTGCCAAGTCCAACAACGTGCAGCATCTCGTGCTGAATCACATCGGTCAGGTTGCCTTGCGCGATCATGGCAGAAAGATCCGCTTCGTCGAACTTCATGACTCCGATAGCGGTCTGGCGGGCAGGCAACGGACCGCGAATGAAACACGGGAATGAAAATGCGAGAATATTTCCGCCGGAACTGCCGCTTCCATCGATGGGGCCTACAGAGGCATAAATGATCACGTCGTCGATCGTACCTGAGAATGCCGTCGGCAATCCGGCGACGCCGCAAGTGGAATCGGCGGAAAGATCGACTGGTGTCGACTGCAGCACATCAGGGAGGTCACCGATCACGGCAGCCTGTATGCGCGCCGCCGCCGCTGTAAACATCGCGCTGGTCGTGGGCATCATTTCCGGACCGAAGAAACGAAGGTCAACCGTGTAATTGGACTGGATGACGGCAGACGTCGTAGCTGTCAGACCCTCGGCGATCGACGCGCGTAGAGTCTGTGGAACTGCGCTTTTACCGAGTGTCCACTGTGGCGCGGTTGCGTTGCCATCCTGGTCGGTCACGACGGCCACTGAAGACGCGAGTCCTCCATCGCCCGCGGCAACGGCGAACGTTACGCCCACATCGGGCACTCCTCGTCCAGATGCGTCCGTGACGCGGGCAACGACAGGAACAGCGACAGGATTACCCGCGAGCGCGCTCTGATTGGTTCCCGTGGTGAACGCAATCGCCGCCGGGGGGCCCGCCTTGCTTCCCTCTGTCGGGCTGGAGCACGCTGCAAGCAATACAGGAGCGATAACGATCTGTGCCCAGAAACCCAACGAGAAAGTTCTTCCCATTATATGTGTCCGTGGTATACGTGGTCGTCAGTATCTGGCGCAACTAGTACACGGCCAATACTCAAGAGTCCCTCAAGGCAGACATTGGGGTCTCCTTAAAAACATCTCTGCCGGCAAGTAACCCTATGCTCACCGTCAGACCGAGCATTAATCCAGCGATTGCCAGTGCAGGAGCAAGGGCAGGGGAATACGTCGCGTCGAACACGTAATGAGTGAGCGCCCAGCCGCCGCCGATTGCGAGCAGCATTCCCGTCAAGCTCCCGAGCAGCCCGAGCAGCGTATACTCGGCAAGCAGGATCCGTATGATCTGACCACGTGAAGCACCGAGTGTCTTGAGGAGCACTCCCTCGCGGATGCGATCGCGACGCGTTGCGGCGACAGCACTGAACAATACAGGAATGCCCATCGCGAGGCTGAACAACGCCATGAAGCGCATCGCTGCCGAGACCTTCGATACGATTCGCTGGACTGTTTCCTTGATCAGCGTGAGATCGATGCTCGATACGTTGGGGAACCGCGTCACGATGTCACGCTGAAGAAATGCGACGTTATTGGAACCCGGGACACTCGCCAGTATCACATGCTGCTTGGGAGCCTGTCGCAATGCGGCAGATGGAAAGACAGCAAAGAAATTCGGCTCGAATCTCGTCCACGTGACCTCCCGAAAGCTCGTCACTCGCGCGGGAATCTCGACTCCCTGCACATTCCACGTGACGATATCTCCGAGCTTCACGCGCAGCTCATCGGCAACATCTTTTTCAAATGACATCTCGGTTGTATCGCTCACACCGTCGATCGCAGCTTTGCTGAACCATTTGCCCGATGTGACTTTTTCACCGGAGGTCAGTGTATCGCGATAGGTCGAGCGATACTCGCGTGACAGTGCCCATCCAGCGCGGCCCGACGTTCCCTGAGGTGTTCCTCGCTCGCGTGCTTCGCGCTCGTCGTCACGGCGCTTGCGCACTGCCGCAGCTGACGCACCACCTTTTTTCAATGCGAGTGAATCTGCGGATCGTCGCTTGCGCGAATCAGCGATTATCTGCTCGGTCGCGCGATTGTTGATGCGCGTGATCCTCATCGTCACAATCGGTGCTGATTGAAGAATGCTTCCGCGACCCCGCACCATCGAATCGACGCCACTCACCTGGTCGTCCTGGATGTCAAAGAAGACCAGGTTTGCCTGCGATGCCGAGGCGTTGATCTCGAAACGTGCGAGCAGATTGGATTGTACGAGATAAATGGTGGTCACGAGAAAAGCTCCGAAGCCCAGCGAGAGCACAACGGAGCGGGTCTGGTTTGCGGGACGGTAAAGATTGGCCACACCCTGGCGCACGACGTACGGCCATCCGGTGCGGAGCGCTTTTCTGGCGATGAACGACAGGAGAATTGCGCTCGCGGTAAGCACCGCGATCACGGCGAGCGTTGCGATGCTCAAGCCGAACCCTTCCTTTGCAGACGACGCGCGCATGACAGCAATGAGAACTACACTTGCCACGAGTGCCACATTCACAATCACTCGCGGAACATCGTTCCATCGCATCCTCAGCACTTCGGAGTCCGCATCGCGTCTCAGCGTCTGGAGCGGTGAGACGTTTCTCAAAGCGAGGAGCGGACGCAGCGCGAACACGAGAGCAATCCACCCGCCGACGAGTATGCCGGTGATGATCGCGGCAGGCTCCAGCGTTACACGAACGTCGACCGGAAGAAAATCTTTCGAGATACTCGCAAGACCAAGCTGAACAGCGACGCCAAGTGCAGCGCCGGCAATTGCGCCGATTACCCCCATCGCAGCGGCCTGCGCAACGTACATGAGAAGCACCTGCTCACTCGATGCTCCGAGGCACCTGAAAATCGCAACCGTGTCGATCTTGCGCGAGACGAATGCGCGAACGCCGCTTGCAACTCCAACTCCGCCGAGGAGCAGCGCGACGAGCCCGACAATCCCGATGAACTTGCTGAGCTGATCGATTGCAGCGGTAGCATTCTGCTGATTCTGCGTGACTGTAACGGCGCGGAGCTGCTGCTTGTCGAGCGAACGGCGCACGGAGGAGACAACCTTTCGCGGATCCTGAGAGCCGGGAAGCTTTGCGAGAATTGAATATTCCGCGGTGCTTCCGAAGCCGAGGAGCTGAGTCTCAGGCAGATACTTCTCCGCAATGAACACCCGCGGTCCGATAATCTCGGCAACTCCTGGCGTGCCCGGCACATCCTTGAGTGCCGCGCCGATGGTGAACTTCATCGCACCGATGGAGATGGTGTCACCGATGCGCGCGCTCAATGCGACGAGGAGCGACGGGTCAACCAGCGCAATCGGGCCGGACGAGAGCGTGTTCCACTTGCCCGCGGGCGTCGTGGTGATCTGCCCGTAGAACGGGAAATTCGGAGTGACTGCCTTCACCTGTACGAGGCGCGTCTTTCCCGTGCGTTGAATCAGTCCCATCGAGGGGAATGTCACTACTCGAGCGAGCTGCGCCTGCGATTTCGTGCGTACAGTGTCGAGAATCGCCTGCTGCTCTTTCGTTATCGGACGCCGAGAGCTGAATGCGATGTCTCCGCCAAGCAGTGAGCGTGATTGCTCGCGAATCGATCGGGTGACGTTGTCTGCGAAAGAGTCGATAGCGACGAGCGCAGCGACGCCGAGTGAGATCGCAGACATGTAGAGGAGCAGGCGGCGTCGCGCGCTGCGGCTCTCGCGCCACGTCAGGCCTGCTAATTGTTTGAGCGATGCGCTCACTGACCGTTTCCGTTGTCGCTTACCACTTCACCGTCGGCAAGGCGAATCGTGCGGGATGCGCGCTGTGCGAGGTTCGCGTCGTGAGTGACCAGCACGATTGTCGATCCCGAGTCACGGTTCAACGATTCGAGAAGCTCGAACACGCGCGCACCGGTGTTCGCATCGAGATTTCCGGTTGGCTCATCAGCGAAAAGAATCTTCGGAGAATTCGCAAACGCTCGCGCGAGCGCGACACGCTGCTGCTCGCCGCCTGACAGCTGCATCGGAAAGTGATGTCCGCGCTTTGCGAGGCCGATGCGGTCTAGCAGATCATTTGCGCGCGCGGCAGCGCCGTCGACACCCTGAAGCTCGAGCGGAACCTGGATATTTTCCCGGGCGGTAAGCGTTGGAATCAGTTGAAAGCTTTGAAACACGAAGCCGACTTTTTCTCCGCGCAATCGCGCTCGCTCGTTCTCGGACATCGTCGTGAGATCGTGTCCGTCGAGGATCACCTTTCCGCGCGTAGGTGTATCCAGACCAGCCAGGAGACCGAGCAGGGTAGTCTTGCCGCTGCCGGACGGACCGACGATTGCGACAAAGGCTCCCTGTTGAATTTCGAACGAGACATTTCGCAGAACGGCGATCCGCTGATCGCCGCTCTGGTACTCCCGTGTAACTTCATTTGCAATGAGCATCGACTTTAAGTGTGTGTTGCTGTTCGCCGCTCTCGGATGTGCGGCAAACACGGATAATGCAAGGAATCAATCAGGGGCGGACTCTGCGTCGTCCGGGTCCTCGGTCTCTCTCTCTGCGCCCTCTGGCAGTTCCTCTGTGCCCTCCAAAGACAAAGTTACAGTCCTCTTCTTCGGAACGAGTCTCACAGCGGGTTACGGTCTGGATCCATCTATCGCATTTCCGAACCTGATCCAGCACAAATCCGATTCGACTTCTACACCGATCATCGCAATTAATGCCGGTCTTTCGGGAGAGACGTCGGCGGGTGCCCTGAGGCGGATCGACTGGGCTTTGAAGAAGCCGGTAGATATCGTGGTTATCGAAACGGGCGGAAACGATGCCCTGCGTGCGCTCGATCCCGATTCGCTGGAATCGAATGTCCGTGGAATCGTAAAGCGTGTGAAGGGCCTTCAGCCGCAGGCGAAAATTCTGCTCGTGCAGATGGAGTCCCCGCCAAATCTGGGAGCGCGGTACAATGCGCGTTTTCGCGACGCGTACAGCCATGTCGCAGCATCGGAGAATGTGACGCTGATGCCGTTTCTTCTGGATAAGGTTGCGGGCCATGCGGAGCTCAATCAGAACGACGGTGTTCACCCTAACGAGCGAGGCGAGCCAATAGTCGCATCGAACGTGTGGAAGGCTCTCGAGCCGATAGTGCGGGAGGTTTACCTGAGCCGTTCAAAAGGTTAAATTTCAAGGCTTGTTTTGAATGGCCT
>DASUXX010000141.1:0-10305 GCA_036377755.1 Gemmatimonadaceae bacterium | reverse complement strand
GCATGGACAGCGTTTCTCGATGAGAAGGCGGGCGAAGGTCCGCTTTTATTCTGGCTAACTTTTGACCCGAAATGTCTGACGAGCTGAAGATTCACATCTATCCCGGTGATTGTGACACTGCAGGCCACGTCAATCACGCGGTGATGCTTACGCTGCTCGAGCGCGGAAGATGGGATGCGCTCGAAAAGCATCTTCCGTTCAAGGATTACATCCGCCGGTCGCAGTGGGCGGTGGTGCGACACGTCGACGTTTCTTACAGCGCGCCAGCATTGCCCGGTGATGATTTCATCATGCGCACGGGCCTGGAATCGATCGGCAACACGAGCTTCACTGTAAAACAGGTTGCGCGCAATCAACGCGGTGAGCTCATCTGTGAAGCGAAGATCGTCTACGTGACCCTGTCGAGTGAAGGCCGTCCAATGCGCGTGCCCGACGACTGGCGCGCGATTTTTTCTCCATGGGAAGACTGATGCCGCACTTTCCTGATCTGCCGAGTGAGGTGGGACCTGACGAGCCTGTACCGATGCCGCTCCCGCAGGTCAGTGCCGCCGAGCTCACGGTTTCTGCGCGCATCGGAGCGTTCCTGTTCAGGAACAGAGGCTGGCTTCCGATTCTCTTTATTGGCGTTCCACTTCTCGCTCCGGGGGATGCGGCTCCCGAGCGATGGATAATCGGTGCAGTGCTCATCATTGCGGGCGAGCTGATCAGACTTGCAGGAGTAGCGGCGGCAGGAACGACCACGCGCCGCAGGTCGCGCAATGTCGAACGCCTTGTCACATATGGAATTTTTTCGTGGAGCCGTAATCCGCTCTACAACGGAAATTTTCTCGTGTGGATCGGGTTCGTCGTGATTTCCGGAGTGCTCTGGTTCCTTCCGATTGCAGTTCTGATCTTCGCTGCGGAGTACAGCCTCATCGTCCGCTATGAGGAAGGCGTGCTTGAGTCAACGTTCGGGAGGCAGTATCTCGACTACAAAAACTGCGTTCCGCGGTGGCTGCCGAAAAAGCCGGACGAACCCGTGCGCGGCGAGCACAACTGGAGAGAGGCATTCAAAAGCGAGACGAGCACATTCATTCAATACGCAGTGCTCACGATCGCATTCGCAATCAAAGGTTACTACAACCTTTAGAACTATCTGAACAGCGCATCGTCAGACGCGAGACGACACTCCAGCCTTCAGGACTGGCGACTGGCGTCTGATGTCTGACGACTCGTTTTTGTAGTTAGCGGTTCGGGCGCCCCGGCGGATTGGGACTTTTGAATACGTCGCGATTGATCTGGATGTACTGCTTGAGATTAGCGGGTACGTCTTCTTCAGGAAAAATCGCTGTAACCGGGCATTCAGGCTCGCACGCGCCGCAGTCGATGCACTCATCAGGATGAATGTAGAGCTGCTCCGGCCCCTCGTAGATACAATCGACGGGGCACACATCGACACAGGCTCTGTCCTTGGTGTCCTTGCAGGCTTCGGTTATTACGTAGGGCATCGAATGATTTGTAGTGCGATCAGGTTATGCGAAAAATAGACCCGGCCATTCTAATATCAACGGCAGTCGCATCTATTGGATTGTCGCCTTTCCGTAGACAAACAGCAGAAAGACAATGAGAAGGCTCGCCAAAAGAAGAAGAGCCATTCTGAGCCGCATGCCGCGCACTGCCTTGTACACGTCTTCGTCGAAATAAAACAACCCAGGCCCTGCTTCGCGTATAACAGCGCGCCGCTTGAGACGACGCACTGCCATCGAGTCGTCGATTCCGATTGCTTCGAGTGACATGGCGCTCGCAGGGTTGAGAGCACGCGCGTCGCGAAAGGCGTCGCGCACCTCCTGCTCCTTCATTCGCATCACTGCAACTGCGCCGGCTGCCACGGAATCTCCTCGTCAGGCCTGTGTTCAAGATACGATGTGTCCGGCTTCACGCCAGCGTTGGAGCACTGGGGCGCACTCCGGGGTATTGAGAACAGACAGTCACTAACACATCACGGAGACAGCGATGATGAGAAGGATAAAGTCAGCATCGCTTGCCCTGGCATCGGTTCTAGCCGTGGCAAGCTGCAGCACGCTCGACGCAATCGGCGGAATCGGATCCACGCGCGGAACGTTCGAGCTTTCAACAGTGAACGGTTATCAGGTTCCGGCGACGGTTTATCAGGAGCCCGGGTATAGACTGGACGTCCTTAACGCGGCGTTCACGCTCGAGGATGACGGCACTTATTCGGAGGCGGGAATTGTTCGCGAAACGATCAACGGCCAGACCACGACGCGATCCAGCGAGAGCTACGGCTACTACGATTACTACAACGGAGAAATCACGTTCGATGAATCGAGTGGCCGGCGTTACTACGGGTCACTGAATGGAAGCACCCTGGTCATTGAAGACCAGGGCGTTCGGATGGTGTATCGGAGGTATTAAACGGCTGCCGGGGCCGAGGCCGAAAACTTCGTCCCCGTGCGGTCCGCACCTTCACGCTGGACGGTTGACGCCTTCCGCGGGCCGCGGCGGAAAGGACGAAGCAGCACATCGAGCTCGGCGCGAATTTTCTGCTTGTACGCGCCTTCGCCGGTGATCGTCCACGTGATGAGCGTGCCCATCATCAGCGAGTAAATCGTTGAAGCAAGCTGATCGGTGTCGATGTAGCTCTCAGTGAGCTCGCCTGCTGCGACAGCCTCGTCGAGCATGCGCTTGAATCCGGCGACTGCCTTTCTCGAATTTTCCGCAGCGAGAGCGCGAAAATCCGGATCGCCGAGATCCGAGAGATAGAAGGCGTACATGTTCGCGAGCTCCTGAGGTCCACCCTGAGGAACGCGCTCCATTGCTGCTGCGAATATCGCTTCGAGCGGTGACTCGGAGCCCGAGATCGCCGTTTCGAATCGCTGATCGAATCCTTCGGTTGCGAATCTGAGAACAGAGAGAAGAAGGTCGCGCTTGGATCCAAAGCGCTGAACGAGAGTTGCTGCGGAAAGACCGGCCTCTTCGCCAACATCGGCAAGCGTGAGCTTCTCAGGGCCGATGCGGCCGAGAACAGTCACTGCTGCTTCGAGGATGGTAGAGTCGTCTACAGTGCGTGGTCGAGGGGACATGATGTTAACGAAGTGTTGTTTTCAGACACTGGTGGCAAACGGGAATTCGTCGGTGCGCCCGGCGCCATAACTCACTGTTGAGTTGAAACCTATCACTTATACACCCGAATTCATGAAACGATTTTGTTTCATCGTTTCCAGGGAGGCATTTCTCCCTTCTTTCTTTTTAACTCCGGATTCTCACGATAGAAAGTGGCTGTTCTACCTATGACTTGTATTACTTCTGCTGATGTAGCAGTGGCGAGTTCTCCTGCAGCGTCTTTTGGTTTCGTGTCAGCGGCTTTACCAAGCTTCACTTTCACGAGCTCACGAGTGCGAAGTGCATCATCGAGCGACGTGATCAACGCGGGCGTTATTCCGTGCTGTCCCATATGAACGGTGGGCTGCAGGTGATGCGCTTCTGCCCTCAAGTCTGCTCTTTCGCTTCCTTTCACTTCCGCACCCGGCCTGTGAGAGTGATGAACGTTCGAACATCAACCGGCGTGCCGCTCCACCAATCGGCCTGCCCCGCATTCATTCTCATGACCTGAAAATGGAGATGGGGTGTATTCGGCGGCGCATTGCCTGTAGTTCCGACGTATCCGATCACCTGTCCCTGCCTTACCCTCACCGTCTGGAGCACGTCATCGGCGAATCGATCGAGATGAGCATAGTAATAGATGTAACGGTGCTCCTTGTCCGTGAGATAAAGCGTGTTGCCACCGGCGGAGTTCTGGCGGAAAGTGACCACTTCACCATCGATTGCCGCAAGGACCGGGGTACCTCGAGGTGCGAGTATATCCGTGGCGCGATGCGTCCTTCCCCCGTCACGAGCTTCGTTGAATGAGTCGCGAAGCTGCGATGGAGCGACACCAGCCACCGGCACCATTAAAGCATGGTCTTCGAAGTATTCAGCGTCGGCGGCTGTTGCGGGCAGAGTTTTCGGTGAAGGCGGCAGTGACACCGGCGGACGCATAATCGGAGGCGGCGGCTCCGGCGGTGCGCTCGCTCTCGCGCACCCAGCAACGAGAGCGAGCAATACAACAAATTTCCGCCTCAGACTGCAGCCACCTCTCGCGTCTCTGTGCCCTCTGGCTGTTGCTCTGTTAACTCGGCCGCGAGCGCCGCGATGCCCTCTTCGATTGTGCGAGAATGGTGCATTGAACAGAACCGCGGCCCACACATGCCGCAGAACTCCGCACTTTTGAAATACTCTGCGGGCAGCGTTTCGTCGTGATACTCCTGCGCACGATCCGGATCGAGCGACAGGCGGAACTGCTCCTTCCAGTCGAAAGCATAACGAGCGCGTGAAAGTGCATCGTCACGATCGCGCGCACCTTTTCGACCGCGCGCCACGTCCGCGGCGTGCGCGGCGATCTTGTACGCAATGACGCCTTCGCGAACATCGTTCGCGTTCGGCAGTCCGAGATGCTCTTTCGGCGTGACGTAGCACAGCATGTCCGATCCATGCCAGCCGATCAACGCTGCGCCGATTGCGCTCGAGATATGATCGTAGCCGGGTGAGATATCGATCACGAGAGGACCGAGTGTGTAGAACGGCGCTTCATGACAAACCTGCTTCGCGCGCTTCACGTTCATCTCGATCTGGTCCATCGGTACATGTCCGGGACCTTCGATCATCACCTGCACGTCGTACTCCCATGCGCGCTTCGTGAGCTCACCCATCGTGTCGAGCTCAGCGAACTGCGCGCGGTCCGACGCATCGGCAAGCGACCCTGGACGCAGCGAATCACCGATCGATATCGTCACGTCGTAATAGCGAAGAATCTCGAGCACTTCATCGAAATGCTCATATAGCGGATTCTGTTTTCGATGATACATCATCCACACTGCGTGCAGTGACCCACCGCGACTGACGATCCCGGTGGTACGTCCGTGCACGAATGGCAGATGCTCGAGAAGAATCGCAGCGTGAATTGTCATGTAATCCACGCCCTGCTTTGCCTGGTGCTCGATCATGTCGAGCAGATCCTGCGCGGTCAATTCCTCGAGCTGCTTCTCCTGCTGAACTGCCTGATAGATCGGAACGGTTCCGATTGGAACCGGTGATGCATCGATGATCGCCTGGCGAATGGTGTCGATGTTGCCGCCGGTGGAAAGATCCATGACCGTGTCGGCGCCATACTTGATCGCCATGCCGAGTTTTTCGAGCTCACCGTCGATGTCCGATGAGACTGCGGAGTTTCCGATGTTGGCGTTGATTTTCACCTTTGCAACTTTGCCGATGCACATCGGCTCGAGTGCGCCTGCAAGGTGACGGACGTTGGCGGGAATGATGAGCCGTCCGCGTGCGACTTCGTCGCGTACGAGCTCCGGCGAAATTTCCTCGCGCTCGGCGACAAAGCGCATTGCGTCGGTGATCTCTCCCCGACGCGCGTAGTACATCTGCGTGCGTGATTCCATTGTTGACTCCCTACGCCGGTGCTAACCGGATCAGGTTCTGAGGGACTTTCTCAGCTGCCGCCCGGCAGCACCCCTGTCATTGCATTGAATGTATACCGCGTTGAGCGGATGGGTACCGCCCTATTGGACACAACTCGTATCGTGCGAAATCATGCTGGAAGACCCGATTCCCCGGTTAAAGAACGAGCTGCGTGACGAGATTCTCCGTCACGTGAGCGACCGCCATCAGGTTTTCGCCGCTGATGCGCTCCGGATCGACCAGCCGCGTATGTCCAACCTTCAGAGAGGCAATCTCGATCGATTCAGCCTTGAGCGCCTCATCCGGATGCTGGCCGTGCTCGATCAGCGTGTGGAGATCAAGATTATCAATCAGAGGACTGGAAGACTTCGATGGTTTTGAGGGCATCCCGAAGCGAGTGATGGGTGTGTACGAAAAGTTCACCTTGCCAATTCTGGCATAAGCGTCTGGATCCTTTGAGCACTCATGCATCTCGAGCGCTTATGCCAGAATTGGCAAGAAGAACTTTTCGTACACACCCATCACTCGCGCGCACCTTCCGATTGAGCGGTCCTCTGATTTTCGTACGACATGCCCCAAAGAACCGGCAGCGCAACACTTCCACTTCACGGCGGTAAAGCGCCGAGGTGGCTATTCGACCGAATGACTCAGCTCGCACCCGCGATCATCGAAGCGATGGTCATCGAGCACGGGCGCAATCAGGTCCTCGCGCGGTTATCGGATCCGTACTGGTTCCAGGCATTCGGTTGTGTTCTCGGATTCGACTGGCATTCGAGCGGAGTGACTACCACAGTATGTGGCGCACTCAAGGAAGGCCTCACTCAACGTGCGCGTGACGTCGGGATATTCGTCGCAGGCGGAAAAGGCAAAGCCTCTCGCAAGACACCGTCGGAGCTTGTCGACATCGGCAACCGTCTCTCAATGGACGGCGACCGCCTCGCATACAACAGCCGGATGGCTGCCAAGGTCGATACCGCCGGAGTGCAGGACGGCTTTCAGATCTATCACCACAGTTTCTTCGTCACCACTGATGGAGAATGGGCAGTGGTGCAGCAGGGAATGCGCGACAACGATGGAATCGCGCGGCGCTACCACTGGCTCGGGTCACAGGTAAACGACTTCGTCAACGAGCCTCACGCCGCTGTCGCGAGCGATATCAAAGCCGAGAGCGTGCTGAACATGGTTGCTGATGATTCGAGCAGCGCGCGGGTTGCATCAGCGGACTTTGCGCGCAATGAGCCGCGCGCGGTGGATCGCGAGATTGCGCGCCTCATCTCGATGTCGCTTCCCTCACGCCACTGGGTCGACATTCAAAAGGATGTAAATCCTGCGCACCTGCGCAAAGTGCTGTTGAGCACATATGAAGCGCAGCCGAAAACGTTCGAGAACCTTCTTTCATTACCTGGCGTCGGTCCGAAAACAATCAGAGCGCTCGCCCTGGTGTCGGACATTGTTTACGGGAGTCCCGCAAGCATGAAGGATCCCGCTCGATTCAGCTTCGCGCACGGCGGCAAGGACGGTCACCCGTATCCCGTGAACCGCGCGGTATACGACGAGTCGATTCAATTCCTTCGTCAGGCGGTCAACAAGGCAAAGATCGGCCGGACAGATAAACTGAAAGCGCTGGAGCAGCTCTCCGCGTTTTGACCAACGTGACAGGTGCTGGCAGGTGCGCTGGAAAAGTTGTCTATGGCAATACTTCCATAAGCCCGGCATCGGTCAATTCGACGAACCCGGCGGCTTATGGAAGTCTTGCCATATCAACTTTTCCAGCGCACCTGTCAGCACTGGGCCTCAGTGAAACCAGCCCGGCGACAGTGTCGTAGGTCGGCTTATAACCGACCTACACCAAGGCGCCGCCATGAAACTTTCACGTCAGGCAGTGCTCGCAACCGCGTGCACACTCATTTCGTCCACCGCGCTGGCCCAGGGATCCAATTCGGTCGATCTCAGCATCAATCACGTCGGAATCAGCATTGGTGATTCCCGCGAAAACATCGGTCTCCGCCTCAACTATCGGGACCGGTATCTCCGCGAAGCGAAGGGCATCAATGCAACAATGTGGATCCCCTATGAAGAATCACGCGGCGACGTAACCGGCCTCGCACTCGGACTGCCCGCAACCGGAGCGCGCCGCATCGATGGAATCGCAGCCGGCATTATCGGCGTCGGCGCAAATGATCGCATTCGTGGACTCGCGCTCGGCGGCATCGGTATGGGCGTTGGCGAAGACATGGAAGGCATCGCGATCGGCGGGATCGGGCTGGGAACCGGGCGCGACCTCAAAGGCATCGCGCTAGGCGGAATTGGACTCGGTGTCGGACAAGATCTGAAGGGCGCCGGAATCGGTGGAATCGGAATGGGCATCGGCCAGGATGCAAAGGGATTGATCGCAGGCGGGATCGGCGCAGGTGTCGGTAATGATCTCACCGGAATCGGAATTGGCGGAGTTGGAATCGCAGCCGGCGGCAACGCGAAAGGAATTCTCATCGGCGGAGTGGGCGCAGGCGTTGGCAATGATCTCACCGGAATCTCGATCGCCGGAATCGGAATCGGAGCCGGTAACGACGTGAAAGGTCTCACCATCACCGGTATTGGATTCGGCGCAGGCGGCGACGTCACCGGTGTACAGGTCGCCGGAATCGGAATCGGCGCAGGCGGAACGCTCAAGTATCTGAGCATTGCAGGAGCTGGAATAGGTGCGCCCAGCATTCGCGGTGTTGCCGCTGCTGCTGCCGTTGGGAGCGAGGATGTGCGAGGCCTCGTGATCGCACCGGTGTACTTCCGCATCGCAAACCACGGAACAGTTCGCGGCGTAAACCTGAGCGCGTTCAACAATGTTCAGGGAACCCAGCAGGGACTGGCAATCGGGATACTGAACATCGCGCGGAATCTCGATGGCGTTCAGCTCGGATTGTTGAACTACGCCGGCAACAAGCGGCATGGAAAGCTGCTTCCGATTGTGAACTACGCGAAGGCCCGTCGATAGACAATTCACCCGGAAGCCTGCTTCAGCTCGCTGAACATCTCAGTGAGCTGAGGCAGCTGATGGTTCGCATTGAGTCCGCTCGGATTCGGAAGGACCCAGATGCCCGTCGATCCGATCATTTCTTCCTGGCGGCCGACTTTCGCTTTCGGACGGTCGAACCCGGTGCGATATGCACCAAGGCCGAGCACGGCGAGCCAGTGCGGTTTGTACTTGCGAACTTTTCGCTCGAGAGCCTTTCTCCCCTCCCTATATTCTTCATCCCCAAGCTCGGCGGCTGTGGCCGTCGTGCGACGCACGATCGCGGTGATGCCGTAACCTGCATCGAGCAGCTCATGCCGCTCACTCGGATGAAGCAGCCGCTCAGTGAATCCCGCAGCAAAGAGTGCAGGCCAGAAGCGGTTTCCGGGCCGTGCGAAATGCAGCCCGGTCGCTCCTGAATAAAGTCCGGGATTTATCCCGCAGAACAACACCTTGAGATCAGGTGCAATGAGGTCGGGAATTGTGCGCCCGTTCGCTTGCTCGAGCTCGTCTTTGGTTGGTCGGCGAAATTCAACTCTCTTCTGCATATTCCTGAAATGCTGAAATGGCTTGGCGGCTGTCTCGTTCTCGTGATCGTTCTCATCGGCGTCGGATCGTGGTACGCGATGCGATCGATAAGACAATCACTCGAACCCGACGGCTCGGCGCGCGTCACGATTGCTGCAACTCCGCAGCGCATCTACGCGTCGCTCTCGAATGGTGATTCATCAGCAACGTGGATGGCAACTGGAAGCACTGTGATTGCTTCACGAAGAGGTCCGCTGGTTGTCGGAGATTCAATTCGGATCGAGATGCGACAGTCACTCGGAGTCGGACGTCCGATCGTGTGGCACGTCAGCGAGCTCAAGCCGGATCAGGTCGTCGCTCTTCAGTTGATGAATGAGACCAAAACGCAGGTAATCGCCACACGCCGTGATTCTCTTGTATCCATTGGTGACTCGACGACAGTCGTGAGCACGATAACGACGGCGCTGCCAGATTCCGTCAGGAACAAGGCGGGAATGGCGGGCGACATGATGATGTCGATGTTCAGGATTCAGTCGAAGCTCGAGCTTCAAAGCTTGAAGGCGCGAATCGAAGGACGCGTGGTGCCTCTCACGAAATAAAAAAGCCCCACTATGATGGTGGGGCTTTTTTATTCGAGCTTATTTGCACTTGCCGCTGTTACCCTTCGGTATGCAGCCGCCGCCACCGCCGCCACCTCCGCTGCCGCCACCTCCGCTTCCATCTGCGGTCGCTGTCACAGCACCAATCTCATCCTGAATGTTCTTCAGGGGGCTGAATACAAACTGGCTGTCTCCGCCGCCGCCCCAGAGAATTCCAATGAGCGTGACGTTGTCACCGCTCGCGATCTTGAAGACCGGCGAGCCGCTGTCGCCCGAACCGACGATCGCCGCGTCATTGTTCGTTACGAGCGTCTGGCAAAGCTGCTGAATGTTGCTTCCGGATACGTTGACTGTGACGCACGTTCCGGAAACTTCTCCTGCGGTCCATCCGGTTGTGCGGCCGACCTTGTTGACCGTGCCGCTGAAAGTCGTGCCGGAATTGTCCTGCGAAGTAACCGTGAACTGGCCGTCTACCGTGAGCGATCCTGTATTCACGCCGGTTGTCTTCGCAATCACACCACGGTTCGATGCAACGCTCGACGAATAAAGCGCGCGTGATGCGTCACTCTTGCGGCAGACTTTTCCGCGTGAGCATCCGCTGATTCCCGACTGGTAGTTGGGATCCTGAACTTCTGTTGCGATTACTGTCGGATCAGTAGTGCTGAGAGG
>DASUXX010000140.1:0-2940 GCA_036377755.1 Gemmatimonadaceae bacterium | reverse complement strand
CAGGCTCGAATGCGCTTCCAGTTTCAGCGCAAACGCTCGCAATTCTTCCTTTTGTTAACAACAACCCGGAGTCCACCGGCGACTATCTCGTTCTTGGATTCACCGACGCGGTCGGTTCGCGCCTGTCGGCAGCGAGCGGACTGGAGCTCGCCGGTCTGTTCTCCGCGTCAGCGCTGCAGCGTCAGGGATTGACTCCACGTGCCGTTGGTGAGCGGCTCAGGACGATGTATGTCCTCGAAGGAAGTGTGCGCACAGTTTCGGAGCGTCTTCACACTTCGGTGCGGCTCACGAGAGTCGCTGATGGATCTCTGCTTTGGTCACGCGAATTCAGTGCGCCCTCTTCTGATGTCGTCGCTCTCGAGCAGGAGGTTGCCGACAGCATTGGAAAGGCCTTGCAGGTGCAGCCGGCCGACAGCGATGCTGCCGCTGCTCCCACGGCAATTCGCGCCGAAGCTTACGACCTTTATCTCAAAGGACGATACGCGTGGGAGCAGCGCACTCGATCGAAAATGGAAGAAGCGCTCGCTTATTATCGCGGCGCCGTTGCGCGCGATCCGCAGTTTGCACTCGCCTATTCTTCACTGGCTGAAGCGTACGTGAACATGCTCAACTTCGGGCACGTACCGACCAGGGAGGCCCTTGCAATCGCTGAGGTTGCTTCTGCGAAAGCAATTGCACTCGATACTTCCCTCGCAGAAGGGTACTCCACTCGTGGTCAGGTGCTTGCCTCGCGGGGCGATTATGCGGCGGCCGAGTCAGCATTCCGGCACGCAATCGAGGTTCGGCCCGGCGCGCCGTGGGCCCACCACTACTATGCGCTGCTCCTCGCGATGGAGGGACGATTCGCTGAAGCCGAGCGCGAGACGAGGAGGACACTCGCTATCGATCCGCTTTCGGTGCCTGCAAACGCAACGCTCGGGATTCTTATGGCGCAGCAGGGCAGACTCGACAACGCACGGACTCAGCTCGAGCGTACGCTCCAGCTGTCGCCCAACTTTGTTGTCACGCTTTACTACCTTGGTTCCGTTGAGGCGGCGGGTGGCCGGTACGAGCAGGCGCGGGCGCATCTCGAGCAGGCCCTCGCGACCGCGCCGAATTTTCCCGGTGTGCGCGGGGCACTGGCATATACGTTCTCAAAATCAGGCAGGGATTCTGACGCGCGCCGCCTGCTGCGGGAGTCTCGAGAGCGCGTAGCAGGGCAGGCATCGATGTCGGATGAGCGGACGCGTTTGAATCATGCACTCGACATGGCGCTCATCGGGAACGCCGACAGCGCATTCGCAATGATGCGCACAGCTCAGTGGGATATTCCCACTCTCTTCGACCTGCGCGCAGATCCGTTGCTGAGGCGGGTGAGAGCAGATCCTCGTTATTCGAAACTGGCTGGAGCTCTGCGAATAAAGTCATAGATCGCCCGATCGGAATGAGCCGGTTCAGGGTCCCTTCACGCTAAGTGACGGTACAGACCAAACAACCGGAGGATATCATGCTGAGATCGAGACCCGCGTGCGCGGGGTTTATGCTTGCTGCTGCACTAGCAGGATGCGGCGATCACGATTCTCCTGCTTCACCATTACGATCGCCAAGTACAACAGTGGGTGCTGGATTGCCCGTCGAAGTAAGCAGCACGGACCAGCTCGTCGCTGCGCTCACGTCTCCAGGCCCGGCGCGTAACATCGTACTCGCCCCAGGCACATACGTCATCAGCAGCCCGCTGGAAATCCCGGACGGCACAACGCTGCAGGGATCAGGTGCGATGACATTCGATGATATCTCGCGCCTGCCCGCTGGATTCGATCTCGCGACGCGCACAGTGATCAAGGCGGCAGGCACACTCGTGGGCGATGTCGTCGTCATGGGTGATCGAACAACGTTGAAGGGTCTTGCAATCGAAGACGCAGCGGGACGCACAGGGGGCAGCGTTGTCGTAGTGCATTCGCGCCGGCCCGGAGACCATGTCGAAGCAGCGATCGACGAGTGCGAGATCATCAATCCCAATCCGACGAGCAACTCACCACAGAGCGTTGGCGGACGGGCCCTCGTTCTTCTGACACGTAACCGCGAAACGATAACATCGGAGCTCGCTCCGGAAATCGGAGCCGCCGTTACAGTGACGATGTCCCACAGCATCATCAGCTCGCCGCGCATCGCGGGAATATTTCTGAATAATTTTTCGCCGCTCGCGACTACCAGATTGATTCTGACCGAGAACGTCATTGGAGGCGGAGCTCAAGTCACCGGCGGCACGAGCAGACCCGATGCGGTATACGGGTCTTCTTCCAGCATGGAGTCGAAAGGCAATCTCTACAGGGCGGATCCGGGTTCATCGCCGATCAACGGCCTGCAGATCTATGGCGGCGCTGGACTCCCGGTTCCAGGAGTCGCGGTTGAAGCGACGAACGGGAACACAGCGAACTTCCGTTCGTTGAACGATCGAGTCGAGGGGTTCATTAACGCAATCGTCGCCCGTGGTGCTTCGCGGCCTCTCGCAAGCCCGGCGGAGCTCTCGTTCAATATTGCCACGCTCGATCTTCACGGAACGCGGCTGAGCAGCGTGCGGGGCGACCTGAATCTCGCTGGTGCTGGATCGCTTGTCGCAGGTTCATGGCCGGACGCCGGCAACGGCCTGCACGCACTTCTCGAAGGTGTCAGAGGCAGCGGAATGCGAAGCAATGCGTACGCGAATGTTCTTGGTCCCGCTCCGGGCTCGTTCGGAGAGGGTAACCGGCTTGAAGTCGTCGGCACCCTGCAAGCGTTCACTCACACCAACGAGAACATTTTTCCGCCACCTCCGACGCAGTTTTTCACCGGCTCCAATTAGCCAATAGCACAGCGACAGTCCAGATCGTCACTTAGCCGGCATCGATGAGTCGATGCCGGCTTTTCGTTCTGCAGCATTGCGTTCGCAACCCCGGTATTGGTCCTTAGATTCCACGGATG
>DASUXX010000139.1:0-21168 GCA_036377755.1 Gemmatimonadaceae bacterium | reverse complement strand
AGCTCAGGGTAGAGCGTGATGGTATGGCGCATAGGGTGTGCCAATGCTACTCTCACTCTGAAACACGACCTCAAACGGAACAAGACTCATGGATTCAAAAGTACTGGATGCAGCACGTGCAGCATTTCCTCCATCGCAGAACACGATCACCCTTGGATCTGTTGTCTACAACAATGAGTGCGATCCGGAGCCATTAGTCTCGATTCCAATTTCGATGGTGAACCGGCACGGGCTGATTGCCGGTGCAACTGGAACAGGCAAGACACGCACGTTGCAGCTTGTGGCCGAGCAGCTTTCTCAGGCCGGTGTCCCGGTGTTTGTCGCCGATATCAAGGGCGATCTCTCGGGACTTGGGGCGGCAGGTGAATCAAACGATCGCATTACGTCGCGCGCAAAGGAAACCGGATACAACTGGCAGGCCGGAGCATTTCCGGTCGAGTTCCTGAGTCTCACGGGAGCAAAGGGAGCGCAGGTGCGCGCGACCGTCTCTTCATTCGGGCCGCTGCTGCTTGCAAAAGTTCTGGATCTGAATCCAACGCAGACCAGCGTGCTGACTCTCGTATTCAAATACTGCGACGACAAGGGACTGCTGCTGATCGACTTCTCCGATCTGCGTGCTGTGCTTCAGTATCTCACCGGTGAGGGAGCCGATGAGCTCAAGTCATATGGAGGAATGTCGAAAGCGACCGTTGGAGTTCTGCTTCGCGAGATGGTCGAGCTCGAGCAGCAGGGGGCTGAGAAGTTTTTCGGCGAGCCTGAGTTCGATATCGATGACCTGATGCAGATAGATCGTGATGGACGCGGCATCATCAGCGTTCTCGAGCTTTCCGATGTCCAGGACAAGCCTGCGCTCTTCAGCACATTCATGCTCTGGATGCTGGCAACGATCTATCACGAGCTTCCGGAAATCGGCGACGTGGACAAGCCGAAGCTCGCGTTCTTCTTCGATGAAGCGCACCTGCTGTTCGACAACGCAAGCAAGGCGCTGCTCGAACAGATTCAGCAGGTTGTGAGACTCGTCCGCTCGAAAGGAGTTGGCGTGTACTTCATCACGCAGAATCCAAAGGACGTGCCGGATGAAGTTCTCGCACAGCTCGGTCACCGTGTGCAGCATGCGTTGCGTGCATTCACGCCTGAGGATGACAAGGCGCTGCGCGCTGCAGCGAGGACTTTTCCAAAGACTTCGTTCTACGATGTCGAAGAGACGCTCACTACGCTTGGGATAGGTGAGGCCTTTGTCACCGTTCTCTCGCCTAAAGGTGTGCCGACACAGCCTTTTGCTGTGCGGCTCATTCCGCCTGCATCGAAGATGGCGCCACTGCCGGATCTCGACGCGCAGATCGCGCGATCGGTTCAGGTGAAGAAGTACGCGCAGCCGATCGACAGGGAAAGCGCGCGGGAAAAGCTTGCAGCGCGTGTCGTACCTCAGCAGTCACAACTTCCGGACGTGCATCAGGATTCAGTCCCGGCGCCATCGTATGAAGCTCCACCGGCACCGCGACAGACCTCCCAATCACGAAGGCCTGCGAAGGAGCCCCCAGGGGCGTTTCAGCAGATCCTCAAATCTCCCGTTGCTCGAACGGTCGCTGGTGCAATCACACGTGGCTTGATGGGAGCGCTGGTGGGCTCACCTCGCCGGCGAACGAGAAGTCGCTGGTAGTTATTCCCGCGATACCAGCACTGCCCGCACTGGCGCGGCGTCAACCGACATGATCTTGATCGGAAACGCAACGAGATCATAGACGCCCGCTGGTGTCCTGCGCAGGTCCAGATTCTCGAGAATGCAGGCGTTGCCCTGAAACAGCATCTGATGAACGGGTAAAGTCTTGCTCTCGCGCTGATCGACAGAAGGTGCATCGACACCGATCAGCTTCACGCCAAGACCGACAAGTGATCGTGCACATGATTCCGTGAGTGACGGCCATTCATCGGGAAAGGCTCCAGTCGCCACCGTGCAGCCAGTCTTCAGAATGAGACGCTCGAGTCTATACGCGGAGATCAGCGGCTCGACCTGATGGAAGTGCATCTCGCCACGAATATCACTTACATCGGCGACGACAACCGGACCATAAAAAGCTTCGAGCGGAAGCTCGTGCGATCCGGGCCAGCCATCGTGAACATGAAGTGGAGCGTCCGCATGAGTGCCAACGTGCGGACTCGATGTCAAAGTCGAAAGGTTGACACTCGATCCGTCAGCGATGCGCGCGCTCCATCCGCACGACCATGGCGTATCGCCTGGCCACTCGGGAGTGGACGATGAAAGACCGACGCTGATGTCGCGAAGTCTCACTGCTTGTTCACGAGCTGCTTCGCTGATTCGACAACCTTGTCTACGGTAAGTCCGAGGTGCTCATAGAGCTCTTTGTAAGGAGCCGATGCACCAAATCGATGAAGGCCAAGCGCGACACCCTGATCGCCCACCCATCGCTGCCACGACATCGGCTGCGCCGCTTCGATTGCAACACGCTTGACGCCAGGTGGGAGAACACTCTCACGATACTCCTGCGGCTGTGCCGCAAAGAGCTCATGACTTGGCATGCTGACAACGCGTGCGCGAATTCCTGCTTCCTGAAGTTTTTTCTGAGCTTCGAGAATCAGTGCTACTTCGGATCCGCTCGACATAAGCACAACCTGTGGCGATCCGCCGTCTGCATCTGAAAGCACGTAAGCGCCCTTCGCCACACCTGCCGCCGGTGCGTACTTAGTGCGATCTATGAATCCAAGCTTCTGTCGAGTAAGGACGAGAGCGACAGGCCCATCCTTGTGCTTAAGTGCAGCGCGCCATGCTTCCGCAGTTTCTGATGCGTCGGCGGGCCTGATCAACGTGAAATCGGGAATCGCCCTCAATGTGCTGAGCTGCTCGATTGGCTGGTGCGTAGGTCCATCTTCGCCAAGACCGATCGAGTCGTGTGTGTACACATAGATAACGTGCTGCTTCATGATTGCCGCGAGACGCACGGCGGGGCGCATGTAATCCGAGAAAATCAGGAACGTCGCACCGTATGGAATAAACCCGCCGTGAACCGCCATTCCATTCATCACGGCACCCATTCCATGTTCGCGAATACCGAAGTGAAAATTCCTGCCCGCATAGTTCTCAGCAGAAATACTTGGCGCACCTTTTACAATAGTGTTAGTGGACGATGCGAGATCGGCTGACCCCCCGACGAGCTCCGGAACCTTTGCAGCAATTGCATTAAGCACAACTCCCGATGCGGCCCGGCTCGCAACACTGCCGTTGTCGGCATTGAACGTCGGAATGAGATCGTCCCATCCTTCGATCAGATCGCCTTTCAGCCGGCGCTCGAGCTCACCAGCGTCCGAAGCATAGGCATTCTTCCAGGCATCGTATCGCGACCGCCACTCACGCTCGAGCCCTGCTCCGCGGTCTTTCATCTTGCGCCACTGCTCGAGCGCCTCCGGCGCAACGTAGAACGGCTCCTGCGACGGATATCCGAGAGCCTCTTTCGTCAGCTTGATTTCATCAGCGCCAAGTGGTGAGCCGTGCGCCTCAGCGGTGTCATGCTTGTTGGGACTGCCGAATCCGATGTGCGACCTGACAACAATCAATGAAGGGCGATCTGTAACCTTCTTTGCTTCGACGATCGCGTTGTCGATCGCATCGAGATCGTTTGCATCTTCGATTCGCTGAAGATGCCATCCGTATGCTTCGAACCTCTTTGCCGTGTCGTCGCTGAAGGTGAGCGACGTGTTGCCTTCGATGGTGATGTGATTGTCGTCGTAGAAACCGATCAGCTTGCCGAGCTTGAGATGTCCCGCATACGACGACGCTTCATGCGAGATACCCTCCATCATGTCGCCATCACTTGCAATGAAGTACGTGTGATGGTTGATGATGGCATGATCCTGCTTGTTGAACGTCGCAGCAAGCTGTGCTTCTGCGATCGCCATCCCTACGGAGTTTCCGAGACCCTGGCCGAGCGGGCCTGTTGTCGTTTCGACTCCCGGCGTGTAACCGTATTCAGGATGACCCGGTGTTCTACTCTCCCACTGACGGAACTGTTTGATGTCGTCGAGCGAGAGATCGTATCCGGTGAGATACAGAACACTGTAGAGCAGCATCGACGCATGTCCTGCTGACAGAACGAAGCGGTCGCGATCGATCCACTCCGGATTTGCAGGATTGTATCGAAGGTGGCGCGTCCACAGTACATACGCGATTGGTGCGAGCGCCATCGGAGTGCCGGGATGGCCGGAATCTGCTTTCTGAACTGCGTCCATTGCGAGGACGCGGATTGCATTGATGCAAAGATCGTCGAGCTTGGATTGGGTCATGCTATCGATCAGATAAAGTTGAACGGAGCGGGTAATGGGTAATTGGTTCTCGATGTCGTGTGTATTGGGTCGTGGATGTCATGGGTGTTGTGTAACCCAGAACCCAAGACATCCATGACCCAGGACACGAGTTACTCATTACCAAATCCCCCTAACCGAAAGGGCTTAGTGGTCGTGGATTATCCATTGGCTGCCGGATGTTCGGCAGCAATGCTTCTATCTCAAATCTGCGCGGCTCGAGCCACGCCGGAAGCTTCAGAGACTGGCCGAGCTTGTCGAGCGGCTCGTCGACCGTGAAGCCTGGTGCATCAGTTGCGACCTCGAATAGAACTCCGCCCGGCTCACGGAAATAAATCGAACGGAAATAGTCGCGATCAATCTGCGGGGTCACGTTGAAGCCCTTGCCCACGAGCTCGTTGCGCACGGCGAGCTGTGCTTCGTCACTCGATGCACGGAATGCAACGTGATGCACCGTCCCAGCGCCCGAGGACGCCGCCCACAAGCCTGGAACACATCGCAGGTCGACGATCGATCCCGCACTTTCGCTGTTCGGAGTCGCATATCGAAAGATGCTTGCCTGCTCGCGAACAGGCGCGAACCCAAGCTCCTCAACGAGAAGCTTGCCTGTAAGGTCACAGCTCTCCAGCCACAGCGTAACTGAGTAAATACCACGAATGGAATGCTCGACAGGAACTACTGGACTGCCACCTTTCAGGGCTTCCGCACCGGGATGGGCAACCAGCTCACACATGAATCCGTCGGGATCCTTGAATGTGATCACGCGCTCATCGTCGAACCGCGTCTTTGGATGCTCGAACTCAACGTGATAGCGAATGAACCTTTCGATCCAGTATCCGACAGCTCCGGGGAGAATCGAAAATGACGTAACGGCAACCTGTCCCGCGCCCTGTCTTCCACGTCTCGATCGAGGCCATGGAAAAAATGTCAGGACAGTTCCGGGAGTTCCGTCGCTGTCAGCAAAGTAGAAATGATATGTAGTCGGATCGTCGAAGTTCACGGTACGCTTGACGAGCCGCATGCCGAGAACGCCGGAATAGAAATCGAGATTACGCTGCGGGTCGCTCGCGATCCCCGTGACGTGATGAATTCCAGGTGTAACGAGAGGCATTGAGGAAAACCTAACCCGCCGTCAAACCGGCGGGCTATTCGTCGAGCTTCTGTCTCTCGTCCGAGCTGGTGCGCGGGCGGCCGCCATGGCCGCCGTAACCACTCTGATGTTCATTGCTTCGCTTTTCGTTTGGATCGACTGCGTTTGGAGTTCCTGAATGAGTCTCGGTGGAGCGCTCGACAGGGTCCTTCTCCTGCGTGTCCATCTGTTCCTTCGGGTCCTTACTCGCCATACTTATTCCTCCGCTGCCCGATTCAAGGGGCAATCGACATGCCGCATATCGAGGAACCGTTCGCTTGAAGAAAAAGGAATCAGGCGCAAGCGGGCGAAGCTCGACAGGCCCGCGGCTTCAGCGTCTCAGTGATCCCGAGACGCTCGAGAGGTTCGTCCAGAACCTCGGCGAAGGCATCTATATAACCAACCAGCAGGGTGAGATCCTCGATGCCAACCCTGCCTTTCTCCGGATATTCGGCGTTGAGAGCCTCGATGAGCTCAAGAACTACAAGGTCAGCGATTTTGTCGACGCCGAGATAAGAAAAAAGGAAGTCGAGCTCGTGGAGCGGGAAGGATCCACTCGCGATCGCGAGCTGACGATCACGCGGCCCGATGGCGGTGTTCGTACAGTTCTCGACACGTGGTATCTGAATGAGGATCCGGAAACCGGTGAGCCTATCTTTCATGGGATCCTCGTCGACATAACCAGCCGCAAGAACCTGGAGACGCTGCTTGTCGAGCAGAGTATTCGTGACCCGCTGACCGGCTGCTATAACCGGCGGTATCTCTCGACGATGTTTTCAGCAGTGCACGCGCCCGAAGATAAGTGGGGGTGCA
Source organism: Gemmatimonadaceae bacterium (assembly GCA_036377755.1). Lineage (GTDB taxonomy): Bacteria > Gemmatimonadota > Gemmatimonadetes > Gemmatimonadales > Gemmatimonadaceae > UBA4720. Next base: position 14,912 of record DASUXX010000139.1, on the reverse strand, counting down.
TTTATGTAGACATCGATCATTTCAAGAACTACAACGACACGCATGGTCACGCCGCAGGAGACTCGGTTTTGATAAGGATGAGCCGCTTTCTCATGCGCAACGTGCGCGCTGAAGAGCCCGTCGTTCGCATGGGTGGCGATGAATTTCTCGTGACGCTCTACGATACGGATGCGGCAGACACTGAAATGATCGCGCACCGCCTAGAGCAGGTTGGAATGGATCGCGGCCCTGTCTCGTTCTCGCTCGGCTGGGCGTCGAGAGAGAATGGCGAGTCGCTCGAAGAGACTGTGAATCGGGCTGACCGGCAGCTCATCCAGGTGAGGGTGGTTCGCCGCCCGGGCGATTACACGAGACGCACACCGCCCGAAAAAGAGTAGCTGTGCAAGTTTTCTGAGCATCGACGTCTTACGGGTAATAGAACCCGAGGCTTCGATGCTCAAGCGATTTGTTTTTCTCCTTTTTGTCTTCTTCCTGCCCGCCGTGCTCGGCGCTCAGGGATCACTCATACCTCCGTGCGCCCGAATCTGTCCTGCGGATGGACCATGTCGTCCATGTCAGGGCGGCGATGCAGCGGTCGTAAAACAATCGAGTCATGTCCGCGCAGATCTCTCCGACCGCGTCATCAGATATGAAGTTACGGAGACTTTCGTAAACCGCGGCGGCAGGCTTGGTGAAGCTGACTACATCTTCCCGCTTCCGCGCGGTGCGGCGTTTCAGGATCTCAAGCTTTCGATCGACGGACAAATGGTCGCGGGTGAGACGATGAATGCTGCGCAGGCAAGAGGCATATATGAGGAGATCGTGCGCCGCCAGCGCGATCCGGCGCTTGTTGAATGGATGGGATACGGAATGCTTCGCGCGCGAATTTTTCCGATCAATCCCGGTGAAGTGAAGAAAGTGGTAGTGCGGTTCCAGATGGTTGCAGAGCGTGAAGGCGATGCTCTGCGCGTCGATTACTTCCAGGGAAAGCAAAACGCGCAGCCCATGTTTGCACTTGCAGCGAATCGTCGTGAAGCCGATCTGCCAAGATCTACGTTCACTCTCACTTATCCGGCCGGCGGATTATATGGGATCCCATATTCTCCGACTCATTCGATTTCATCGCGAGCGGCGGGGAACCGGCGTGAGATAAGACTCGAGGGAACGGCCAGTGAGGTGACAGTTCTGATTCCAATCAGAAAATCGACTGAGCCCTCGATATCAGTTCTTACGTATGCTCCAAGAAATGAGGATGGCTTCGCGCTCATCACCATGTCACCGCCGGTTCTTTCCGTTCGGCCCACACCCCGGGATGTAACGCTCGTACTCGACGTATCGGGATCGATGGCGGGTGTGAAGATCCGGCAGGCAAGAGATGCGGGGAAGCAGGTGCTCGCGACGCTCAGTCCATCGGACAGGTTCAGGCTCATCGATTTCTCTACGGACGTCAGGACGTTCCGGGATGAATTCGTGCGCGCTACGGCAGCGAACGTGGATGCGGCATCGAGGTATCTCGAATCGCTCGATGCATCCGGGTCGACGAACATCTCGGGAGCACTCGATGCGGCTCTCGAAGGCGATGTTCCTTCGGGACGGCTTGGTCTCGTCCTATTCGTAACAGATGGAGAGCCAACTGTCGGCGAGCGCAGCCCGGAAGCAATTGCATCGCGAGTCGATAGAAAGCGTGGAGCTCGCAGGATTTTTTCGTTCGGCGTCGGCGCCGATCTCAATGCTGCCCTTATCGAACGGCTCGCGCTCGAAGGACGCGGAACAGCGCAGTTCGTCCGCCCCGAGGAATCGGTCGAGCGTGCAGTCTCTGTTGTTGCGAGCCGACTCACCAATCCTGTCGTGACGAATCTCCGCGTTCACGCTGATGGCGTGCGACTGAGCAAGCGACAGCCTGCACAGGCAGCAGACATATTCAGTGGCCAGGACTTCGTGATGCTGGCGCGATACGACGGCAGCGGATCAGTTCGTCTACGGTTTGAAGGAGAGACGGCAAATGGAGCGGTCTCATGGACTTCCCGTGCTGAGTTTCCATCATCGTCGCGGGAGAATCAGTACATCGCGCGTCTCTGGGCAACACAGCGTGTCGGTTATCTCTCTGCTGAGAAACGTAGAGGTGGTGCATCACGTGAAATCGACAGCGAGATCAGAGAGCTCGGCGAGAAATATTCAATTCCCACAGAGTTCACGTCGTATCTCGTCATGGAACCGCAGATGAGACGCGGTACGGTGGGTGCCCTGAATAACATCGTAGTAACAGGGACCGCAGCAGCGGCAGCGCCACCACCTGCTAATGAAGCACGGTTTGAAGCAGCGAGGGATGCTGCAAAGCAGCGGGCTGCGACGAGCCTTGCCCAGGTCGATGAAGCAGATTTGTCGGGAAGAGCAAGCGAGATCCGCAGGGTGGGCGCGCGAACATTCACGCTGATTGGCGGAAGGTGGATCGATCAGCGCCGCTCTGATTCTGTAAAGGTGACGAAAGTCAAAGCTTTCTCGAGCGCATACTTCAAGCTGATGGATCTCATCCCTGATCTGCGCGAAGTATTTGCACTTGGTGACAAGCTGGTTGTGTACGGGAAGTCGGCAGCGATCGAAATAACAGATGCGGGGTCTCAGGATCTGAGCGACTCGGAGCTCAGGAGAATTCAATCGCAATGGTAGGCATTTGACAGACGTAGAGCGACTCTTTCGAGCGTACAACGCCGCGTTGGTGAGATACCTGACGCGGCGCCTCGGAGACCGCGACTGGGCAGAAGAGGTCGCGCAGGAGACGTTCGTGCGAGCGCTCAGGCAGGATCACATCGTCAATGAAAGGGCATGGCTCTTTGCGGTGGCGACCAATCTGGTGAGAGACGAAGCACGCAAGGACGCTAGACGTCGGCAGCATCTTGCACTGCTCGCAGCAGAAGAGCGTGAGAGAGAAGAAGAAGCCCAGCCGACGACAGTCGAGCAGGCGCAGGAAGCAGCGTTCGCTCGCAAGGCAGTTGACGCATTGGCTGAGCGCGACCGGCTTGCGCTTCTCATGAAAGAAGAAGGGCTCGACTACAGCGAGATCGCGGAGGCACTCGATCTCTCACCGGGCTCAGTTGGAACTACACTTTCGCGCGCGCGGCGCAGGCTCGTCGAGACGTATGAGACAATGCAGCGCGAGCGTGAAATGAGGGAAAAGAATGCAGCATCCTGACGAAGGAACAATTCACGCCTGGCTCGATGGAGAGCTGCCACCTGAAGAATCAGCGGCACTCGAAGCGCACGTGGCCGAATGCAGCGAATGCTCCGCAATGATTGCGGAAGCAAGAGGACTTATCGCTGCATCATCGAGAATCGTGAGCGCGCTCGACATCGTTCCTGGTGGGGTGATACCTGTGGCCGCGCCAAAGCGCCGCCCGTGGTACGCGAGCACTCAGCTTCGTGCCGCAGCGGCGGTTCTCATTGTTGCGGGCGCATCTGCTCTTGTCATGAGAAACGGCGGGAAGCAGGCGATGGAGAATGCAGTCACTGTAAGCGCTCCCATCGATGTGCCGGCGGCCGGCTCGCTGCCTGTAATGGCTGCGGCGCCGGAATCAGCAGCAGCCGAGTCTGACTTGAGTGCTCGTGCGGATCAGGCGATGCCGCGCGCAAAGGCGGTGGCTGGTTCAGCGCGGAAACCATACGGGCAAAATCAGAAAATGCGGGAGGCAGCAAAAGCACCAACACCGCCACCACCGCCGGCACCGGCAGCAGTCGAGCCACAGGCGCTCCGTATTGGCGCCGCAGACGCCGCACGTCCGCAATCGGCAGCAGCTAATGAGGCCGCGACTGCGATGCGCCGCAGTATTGCCGATTCTTCAAGACAGCTGCGTGGGACAATGGAAAGCATTGTCGTTACCGGCGTCGCTACGGCGTCAGCTCCTCCACCTGAGTTCAAGAAACTTCGAACCGACTCCGCCAATGGGGCTGCTCGCACAACATTCGCAGTGAATACAGGAGGCGAGGTGGAGCTCGTGGATGTTGCGCCGCGCCAGGCGAGGTTCGAGAAGAGCGGGACGATTGCAGCAGCGCCGAGTGCGCCTCCTGCGCAGGCAAAGCCCAGAGAGGAGGTGTTCACCATCACATGGACCGATAAGCGCGGGCATCGCATGACTCTGCGCGGTCCGGTGCCGCTACAAGTGCTCGAGCGTCTGCGTCAGACCCTGCCAGAGGACCAGCGCTAGCCTTCAGGATCGAGGATGCGCCTGATCTCCTCGCGTGTGTCGAGGAGATGCAGGCGCGTCGTTCGATCCGATGTGCGAGCCAGTGCTGATCTGATAGATGTATCGAGCGCGACAAGCTCACCCCGCATCATCGCTCTCACATCGTTGTTCGGTCCGAACGCATCGCGCGAGCGAGGCGCACGGCCGCTTGAGCCAATCACAATTGCCGGTGATGGATTGAGCTTTCCATCCGCCTGTGAAATCCATGATCGCTGCAAGCGGCGCCTGAACGGATCGATTACAACGCTGCTGTTGTCGAGCTCGCTCCATACGGACCGCCGCACATCGGTGAGCATATCACCAAGGCGATAAACATCGTTCCTGTTCTGCGCCAGAACTTCGTACTCTGCAAGTCGTGCAAGCCTGTCGCCATCGAGAAGCGCGAACAATATGCGAGCTTGCGCTGATCCGATTCTTCTTAGCTCACCTTCGGGCTCGATACGGCGCGCTATTTCCGCGCTGACGAGATATCGCGGTGTCTTAAATGCATTCTCACCAAGAAAACGCACGGCGTCTCTCTGACGCGATGCGGATACGGGGGTGAAGCGCGGCCCGAGCTGACCACCGTATTTCTCTCTCGATTCAGATCCACCGACAAGCGCGACGACGTGCTCCATCTCGGTCACCCACTGATCGACCAGCTTGTCATAGAGCTCGCTGAGCTCTGAATTATCCTGCGCTGGACGAAGCGTCGCCGGCATCAAAAATTCCATCGTGCGGCGGATATTCTTGAGACCAAGCCTCGTAGACTTGACCGGGTCTGCATCGCCGACTGCCTCACTCTCATCACCAGGATCACTGTCGCGTGATCCTGAGGTCGAAAACCGGTACCATGGAATGGTGTCCTGCATGCGGGCCCAGCTATCGAGAGTTGCGCGCTCATCGTCAGGAGTGTGTGCGCCGCGGATTGGTGCGTAACCCCATCGTGTCGCGAATAGATCGTACGGACCAATACGGGGGACGAGATACTCGAGGGGTATCCTGTCTTCAGGCTGCGCGACGTAGTTGAAGCGCGCGTAATCCATGAGTGTCGGAGTATGTCCCATGCGCGCGACCCAGGATGCACTGCGCACACTATCGGCGGGGTATGTCGAGCTCGCCTTCATGTTGTGCTGGAATCCAAGCGCGTGGCCGATCTCGTGTGCCACGACATACTCGAGCAGGCGTCCCATCAGTGAATCAGGGAAGGGCAGTCGCTGCGCGCGGGGATCGAGTGCCGCAACCTGAGTGAAATACCAGTTGCGCGCGAGATTCATGACATTCTGGTGAATCCTGATGGAGCCGTTCAGTATCTCACCCGTGCGCGGGTCGTGCACGTGCGGACCGTCGGCATTCTCAGTGGCGGAGGGCAACCAGCGAACCATGCTGTGCCTGACATCGTCTGGTGACCATTCCGGATCTTCTGCACGCGAAGGGGCGTCGAGTGCGACGATTGCATTTCGGAATCCCGCTGCTTCGAACGCAACCTGCCAGTCTTCCACGCCCTTTCGTATCCAGGGAACCCATTGCGTCGGTGTTGCGGGGTCGATGTAGTACACAATCGGCTTCACCGGATCAGACAATGCTGAATCCGGAAATTTCTTTTCGAGTCTCCAGCGTGTGATGTACGTTCGCACTGCCGCGCGCTGCTCCGGAATGCCGACGTCGGTTTGTCTCACTTCCATGAAGCCAACCCGCTTGTCAGCGAGCCTTGGCATCATTGGATAGGGAAGACGAATCATGCTCCAGTGCGCGAGTATACTCTGCGCCGGAATTGGTCCGAGGCCGCGCTGAGTATCGGGAGGATTGTCAGGAGTGAATGTCTGCGTTGCCTCTATCTCGACATTCTCGGGAAACACAGACACTCGTTCGATGAACGACCGCTTGTCGTCAAACGAGCCACGCGCCGCCGTGAATTCCGGAATATTCGTGGTATAGAGTGACGAGACATCGATCACGGGCGAGCTGTCCGGTGCGTATGCCTCGACCTTGAAGACAGCAACGACAGGAGGATATGTCGCCTGCGATACTGCCTGATACACAGGCAATGTCGAATCAGCAGTGAGCTCGAATGTTACGCTGCGCAAAAGAATGCGGTTGCCCTGCTTCTCCCATCTCAGGACGCGTTCGGTAAACTCATCGCCGCCGAAAGAGTTTCCACCAGATGCTCTCGCAAAACGACCAACGAGCAGCATCTCCTGTCCGAGAGTGTGTCGCGGTATCTCGAACAGCAGAGTGTCTCCCATCCTGTGAGTCGTAAAAAGACCGCGCCTGGTCTCTGCCGACTTCGTTACGACTTTCGCGTAGGGCTTGAGGCCTGCATCGGCTTCAGCCTTGGCGATGCTGTCAGCACGCAGCTCCGCTGGAGTCTTTGAAGGCGCTGGCGCGGATGAGCGAGGGAATATGAAACACCCCTGCGCGCCGAGCAGGAGCGCTGCTGCGGCGAGATAACTGCGAAGCAATGAACCGGGCGATGTCAGAAGAACTTACGATGGCGAGGGATTTTCATTCTGATCGAGCATGCTTACGGCCATGCCCATCGAGTGATACCCCTTGTCGACGTAGACGGTGCTCCCAGTAATGCCGCTTGCGAGCGGGCTGCACAGGAATGCCGCGGCAGATCCAACCTCCTCGGCGGTCAGGGGATCGGTGAGTGGCGAATTTTTCGAGCAGTAGTCGACCATTCGCTCGATGATTCCAATTGCACTCGCAGCCCGCGATGCGTACGGTCCCGCCGAAATGGTGTTGACGCGAATATTGAACTTCTGGCCTGCTTCAAAAGCGAGAGTTCTCGTGTCACTCTCGAGCGCAGCCTTGGCCGACGACATTCCTCCGCCATATCCGGGAATGACACGCTCGCTCGCCATGTACGTGAGCGAGAGGAAAGATCCTCCGGTGCGCATCAATGGCCCGAGACGTGATACCATCGAAACCAGTGAATAGGCGCTCACGCCCATCGCCGTCAGATAACCGTATCTGCTCGTTTCGAGCAGAGGCTTCTTGACCTCGGGACCATTCGCCAGTGAATGCACTACAATGTCGAGACTCTTTTCACCAAGATCCTGTTTGATTCGCGATACGAGTCCATCGATCGAGAAGTCGCCGGTGTCCTTGTAACGCTTGCTCGTGCGAATGTCTTCAGGCGCGTCGGCGAGTGTGTCGTACGCGGCGTCAAGCGGATAGATGTGCGCGAACTGAAGCAGCTCGCCATTCGACATCCGGCGCGATTCATCCATCTTTCCGCGCTCGAGAAGGTTGTTGAAGATGTTGAGCGCCGGTGGCCATGTTCCCACCGATACCGATGCGCCAGCTTCGGCGAGCGCCTTGGCGATCGCGAATCCGAAACCACCGTCGTCGGCTACACCGGCGACGAGCGCGTTGCGGCCTGAAAGATCAATATTGAGCATAGACTGAAGTTATGCTCCAGCGAGGAGGGCTCAAGTAAGTGGCAAGGCTGGCTTTCGTATTACTGTTTCTGGCATCGACCGCCGTCGAGGGGCAAACGGCCGATACCATTTATACAAAGCATTCTCTCCTCGACGGGAGTGACGCTGTACTGGCTGCCGGCTTCATCGCGGGTACGGCACTCGCCGCACCCCTGGACCGATGGACGACACGCCAGCTTCAGGATGATGCGCGCCAGGCCAATCGAGTGTTGAATCGAGGCGCAGCCGTGTTCCGAGTAGTAGGGCACCCGGGGGCGATAATCGCCGGTGCAGGTTTATATACGGGAGGACTTCTCGCAGGCGACCGGCGCGTGGAAGACCTGGGACTTCATACTCTCGAGTCCGTGGTGGTTGCCGAGATATTAACGAGCGCAGTGAAAGTTGCTGCTGGCCGGGCGCGACCATATGCGAGCCCCGACAACGCGCGCAACTTCAAGCTGTTTCGCGGCTTGACCAATGACGATTACAAATCATTTCCATCCGGTCACTCGACAGCGGCTTTTGCATTTGCATCGACGGTGACCGCTGAGACGAGCTTGTGGTGGAAAGATTCCCGCTGGATAGTTGGGCCGATCATGTATGGCGCAGCCGCACTTACTGGCGTATCGCGGATTTACAACAATCAGCACTGGGCAAGCGACATAGTCGCGGGCGCTGCGATCGGCACTTTCACGGGCCTCAAGATTTTTCGTTATCAGCACTCGCATCCTGACAACTGGCTCGACAGGAAATTCCTTCGCGCAGGCATCTCGGTGTCGAACAATGGCACAATTGCGCCGATTGTCTCCATGGTGCGGAGATAACCTTGCAGCCCGGCGGCATTTTCATAATTGCCGAGCTCGATGGAAACGCTGCGCGGATCATTCGCGAGATCAATGAACGCTACGACGCGAAGCTCGCCCGATATAAACCGCCACACATCACGATCACGGGATCATCAGGCGTGGGACCAATCCCGGCTTCTGTATCGACTCGGGAGCTGCGTGAAAGGCTCGAGCCGATAACAGCAACGACGGAGCCAATCGAGATCACATTCGGCGCACCGATGCGTTTCATGCAAAGCGATATAGTTGTTCTCCCACTCGATCCTCACGGGCCGCTGCGAATTCTGCACGATCGGATTGCGACGTCGGGACTGCCGTTTCAACAGGCGCGCTTCACTTTCAGTCCGCACTGTACACTCAGTCTTTATCCGACGCTCACACGTGACACCGAGCGTGAGCTCTTATCGATCAGAGTCGCGGAACCGGCGTTGATCGATATGCTTGCCGTCTATCACACAGTGGATCCGCAGCCCGCCCGCAAGCTGCTCACACTCCGCCTCGGCCAACAAAATCCCTGACGATAGTTTTACGGACGCCAGAACGGTCCCAGGTTGTCCGCGGTATTTCGGGTAAGCTGGGTGATTGTGCGACGGTCGAGTGTCACGACGAAGATATTCTGACGGCTGCTGCCCTCGCCTATCGCTGTAAAGGCGAGTCGCGTTCCGTCGGGAGACCAGTGACCGAATCCGGCTACCATCGTTGGCGGCGCCATGCGAACAGGCTTGCCGCCTGTCGCTCTCATCAGGAATAAGCCGTACGTATTGCCAAAGTACGTCGTATACGAGATGAATTTTCCGTCAGGAGACCACTGGGGTTCGTAGTCGTCGCGAGTTGCCGGCTCGTTTGTCAGCTGCGTGAGTCCGGTACCCGAAACGTTCACAACGTAGACGCTGCTCCCAAGCCCGACGCCGCGGTTCAGTCCGGTGATAGCGAGCTTCGTCCCATCTGGTGACCAGCTCGCATATTCCTCGGAGACAGTTGGTGTATTGGTGACATTGAGTAATCCGCTTCCATCGGCGTTCGCGACAAAGATGTCAGCGTTGGCTGCGAGTATCGGTGCGTATGCAAACGCAATTCGCTTTCCGTCGACAGACCACCATGGTCCTGCCGCAGATCCTGTCGGGCCGACGGCATGCACACCCGAACCGTCTGCATTCGATGTCGATAGCTGTCCATCGACGACTGTTCCGCGATGCAGCCAGTCAGGCGCCCAGTTGATGATGCCCTGACTCACGAGAACGTCATTGGTTCCATCGGCATTCACGATGTGCGACGAAACCTGATCCGTATTCACTGGAAACCTGAGCAGTGCGAGCCGCTGTCCGTCAGGCGAGAATCCATCGAACTGCTCGTGATCGGGACTCGTAGTGATCTTGCGCGTTCCCGACGCGTCCATCAGGTACACATTGAGCTCACCGCCATTGCGGGAGCTCGAGAAGCCGATCACACCGCCACCGGTGTATCTGTCTTCCGATACGAGCCGCTCCGTCGTTACGACCAATAACGGAATGCGGCCCTGCTTTCCTTCCGCTTCCGCGATGATGTCAGCTGTGCCGGGCGAGACTGCCGAGACGACGCCGTTAACTACCGTTGCGACAGATTCGTTCGACGATTTCCAAATTACCGGAATGCTGCTGAGCTCTGCTCCGCTCGCATTCCGCGGACTTGCAGTGACAGTGTACTGCTCATTGGGAATGAGCGAAGTTGGCGGGCCGACTACCTCGATGGACGCAACATCGTTAATCGGATCGACAGTGCCATTGCTGTCACTGGAGCACGATGACACAAGCGTCACTGCAGCAATGAGAGCTGCAGCGCGATGCGGACAGGACGAACGAAGCTCACGCATAAACTGACCTGCTAATGGTCGGACATGCTAATAATGAAGCACGCGCACCAGCGCGCAAGAAAGCAGCCAGTACCACCGTCATCCGCATAGAACGCTGCCGCCGTTCACATTCAGGATCTCGCCGGTAATATGTCGCGCCAGCTTCGAGCAGAGGAACGCAATCGGCCCGGCGATATCGTCCGCTGATGCAATTCTTCCGAGTGGAATCGACGATTCGATCTTCGCGCGGCCTTCGTTGGCGATTGCATCCTGCACCATGTCGGTATCGACCCAGCCCGGTGCGACACAATTGACGTTGATGCCGCGGGGTCCCAGCTCTACAGAGAGTGATTTCGTAAATGAGATGACTGCTCCCTTGGTTGCAGCATAGTCTGCATGAAATGCTTCACCGCGCTGACCAGCGGTGCTCGATACTAGTACCATGCTTCCGCCAGGTGACATCACGTTGATCACATCGCGGGTGGTGTAGAAAATCGAATCGAGATTCTGGCGAACTGTCTTTTCCCACTGGGCATCGCTCATTTCACCGAGTGGCACATCCTCAGGCGGCCAGATTCCCGCATTCGCCACAAAGATGTCGAGCCCGCCAAGCTCGGCCAGCGTTGTACCGAGGAGCATCCCGGACCCGGCACGAGTGGAGACATCAGCGCCGATTGCAACCGCGCGCACACCTGATTGCTGTGCGTCTCTCACGACAGTTTCCGCATCAGAGCGACGCTGATTGTATCCAACGGCGATATCGGCGCCGAGTTGTGCAAGCAGTCGCGCAGTGGCGGCGCCGATACCGCGCGATGCGCCTGTTACGAGAGCCCTCTTCCCACTGAGATCGATCGGATTCGAATTCATCGGAAAAGAATAACTCCCCTCATCCATCTGCGGCGCACACGCTTTAACTTCCCGCCATGAAAAAATCAGGAATAGTTGCTGCTTTCTGCATTGCTGCATCCGCATGTACCGTCAGCGGATCGCAGAATGCCTCAACTCCGTCGACATCACGCGCCGTAGCTCCGCTCGGCAATGAGCGCCATTTCAAGGGCCTTCGACAAATCACATTCGGTGGTGAAAACGCGGAGGCCTACTTCAGTCATGACGGGAAATGGCTGACGCTTCAGAGCACTCGTCATGGCCGCACATGCGACCAGCAGTATGTAATGCGCATTGATGGAAGCGGTGCAAAGCGAATCTCGGACGGGCGCGGCAAAACAACGTGTGGATGGTTCTTTCCGGGGGACGAACGGCTGTTCTTCGCGTCGACCACAGCGCACGATTCTACCTGCCCGCCAAAGCCGGATCCGTCGAAGGGATACGTGTGGCCACTCGATCGGTATGACATCTACACGGTCAATCGCGATGGCAGCGCACTCAAGCGGCTCACTCATTATGACGTTTACACTGCCGAAGGTGTGCTCTCGCCTGATGGGAGAAAAATCGTCTTCACGTCTCTCAAGGATGGCGATCTCGAGATCTACACGATGAACACCGATGGCACAGATGTGAAACGGCTGACGAACACCCCAGGTTACGACGGTGGAGCATGGTGGTCACCCGATGGAACGAAGATCGTATATCGCGCGAATCATCCGACCGACTCAGCAGAGGTCAAAGCGTATCGTGATCTCCTGGGCCAGCATCTTGTAAGGCCGAGCAAGGTCGAGCTCTTTGTAATGAATGCGGATGGGTCTGATCAACGACAGATCACACGTCTCGGTGGCGCGAACTTCGGTCCATCATGGACGCCCGATGGCAGGCGGATAATCTTCTCGTCGAACTATCAGAATCCGCGCAGCGGAAACTTCGATCTCTTCATGGTCGACGCAGACGGATCGAATCTCGAGCAGATCACGTTTGATGAATCGTTCGACGGATTTCCGATGTTCAGCCCTGATGGCAGGAAGCTCGTGTGGGCGTCGAACAGGCATGCGGACAAATCAGGCGAAACAAACCTCTTTATCGCCGACTGGCAGTAGCTTAGAATTTTACTCGTAGTCCAGCGGTCAAGGTGCGGCCCGGCAATACCGTGACATTGTCGGGCTCACCACGCTGCTCGTCGAGCAGGTTGTCACCGTCGAGCGTGAATGTCATCCCCCGGCTGATTGCAACGCCGACCCGTCCGCCAAGCCGCGTGACGCCATCGTATTGGGCCCAGTACGATCTCAGCTCGGATCCGACGAATTTCTGGATGTCATTCTCCTCGCTTGCAAATGCGGTGAGAAGTGCGAGGCGATTGTAGTTGATCCAGTCAGACGCACGCGACACACGCCATGACATCGAGAGGCGGCCCTGAGCGTATCCGGCTGAAAGGCCAACCGTTCTTGCAGGAACTTCGAGCATGCGATCACCTGGGCGAAGATCACCTGTGTATCGCGCCGCAAGCTTTGCGACTCGACTGTCGACTTGCGAGAAAGTTCCTGAGACAGTGAAAGGCCCGTCAGCAACTGAGCCTGACAGCTCCCACCCCTTGTTGGTGATCTCTCCTACGTTCTGGAGCTGATACAGAATGCGCCGATACTGAGGATTGACGTCATTCTCAGCCGCTACGTAAATGGTGACAGGCTGAATGAGACCTGATGCTTTCTGGTCGAATCGTGTGACGTGCAATGAGGCGGAGCGCCCAAAGAACAAGTCTGCACCGGTCTCGATGCCTGACTGCTCTTCCGGGGAAAGATCTCCGGTGAGTCCCATCAGCATTCCGGCACGACTCGATGTTTGCGGAGGGCGAATTCCTTTTCCGTATGCAGCTCTCAATTTCAGAGTGCCGATACCGATCGACTGTACGGCCGACGCGCCGAGCATGGGAAGAGTCGCGATATCGCCAATTCCTGTCAGTCCGCTGTTTCTCTCTACTCTCAATCCACCGCTCGCGAAAAGCTTACCCTTGAAGCTCGCACTCAGCTGGCCAATGAAGCCTGCATTGGTTCTCGATTCAACCAGCTTCCCGCGAAGCTCTCCAGTGCGCTCGAACACCGAGAATGGGTTTCGTGTGACTGTCTCGTCGCGCACGTAAGAGTGTTCAGCAGCGATTGTAACCGTTGCTGCCGCAGCAGCAGGATTTCCAAATTGTCCGACAGTACTCGCGCGGAATGTCGTGCGAATAGCACTGCCGGTAGCTGCACGAAGAGCAGAGTCGAGTGCGGATGGAAATGCGCCATCGAGAATGGAGGCACTGCGCAGCCGGTAACCATCGACTCCTGCAACCGCGCTGTGAGTCCACCTCGTATCCTGTGCGTACGTTCCACTCACACCGGTCGTAAACTGTCGCACGGACTGCCGGTCGCTCGAATCCAGCATTACCAGCCGCAACAGGGAATCGAGGCGCTGTCTTGTCGCAGCGTCCTGTGGCGCGACGGTTGTCTGCCCGGGCCCCACGGTTCTCCGGGGATTCTCTGCCTGCAGATATGCTTCGGGCGACCACAGGTCCAGTCCGGCTAGCACTGGACTCGCAGGCGTGCGCGCATCCTGTGCGAAGAATCGGAATGTGCCGTTGATCACTCCGCGGGAGTGAACGAATCGAAGGCCGCCGTTCGCCGTAAGCTGCTGGCTCGATGCACCTGGTATGAATGGTCCGAGTGTCGAGAGCGTCATGCCAAGGCGTCCGGACTTCGCATTAGTTCCGGCGCGAAGAGAAACAGCGTGACTTTGAACGAACACACTGCTTCCTGAATAGTCGCTGCTCGCTGCACCGCCCGCGCTGCTTATCTGCGCGCGTGCTGCACCACCTTCGACGCCATCATTTCGCGTAATTATGTTCACCACTCCGCTGATCGCATCGGCACCATAGAGCGCTGCGCCCTGCGGCCCGCGGATTACTTCAATGCGCGAGACTGATTCAGGATCGAGATGCGTGACGAGAAGAGAATTGGCGACCTCGATTCCATCCACGTACACCTTTGGATAGCTGACCCCTAACGAGCTTGCACCGCGAATGCTCCCATATCGTGCAAGAAGGCTCAAAGGTGACTGCTCCCAGATCCACAATCCGGGAACCACGCCATCGAGCGACCCCGACATCGATGTCTGGCCATGCTCAGCTAGCTGAGATCCCTGCACCACATCCAGTGCGATAGGCAGAGCGCGCTGCGATGCGGCAACGGTGCTGCCCGTGACGACAACGCGATCGAGCATTCCCACAGTTTTCAGAGTCGCTGATGCCGGCTCGGCCGCTGTTATCCGCTGCGGAGGCGCAGGCGCGAGCACGATCTGATCGGCGCCGAGCAGGACAGGCCGCACCGGCGCACCCGCAAGAAGATCGTTAAGGATCGCAACGACTGGCTGCGAATCGTACTCGAGACAAACAGGCTTCGAGAGGTCGAGAGCTTCTGCGGAATACGATATTCGCACATGCGCAGCAGCGGCGAGCCGGTCGAGCGCGTCGCGCAGCGAGATTTCTCTTCCGCGCAACGAGACGGGCTTGCTCAGCGCATCATCGTAATACGAGGCCGGCGTTACCGAAGCGCGATTGGCCGGTGCACAAGTGGACTGTGCGCCGGCCATCGAGGGTCGAGCCAGGGACGTAATCGTGGCTGCCGCTGTTGCAGCGGCCACGAGTCGCGAGAGAAATCGCATTTACCTCGATTCAGTTCTTTCCCTTCGGCAGACG
>DASUXX010000138.1:0-4592 GCA_036377755.1 Gemmatimonadaceae bacterium | reverse complement strand
GGTTCTGATCGAGAACTTCCATCCGTTGTTCGAGTCCGGTTCTGGCCACACCCCCGGGCGCAGAACGAATCTGGCGCACGAGCTCCTGACGCCGGTCGCTGGCCTGAGTGATCTGATTACGGATGTTGACCCGTCGGGATTCGAGCGCCGCAACTTCCGCCTCGGTCTGTGGAACGGTGAGAGCAATCGTCTTTCCGTCGAGCGTCTGGGTGGTCGCTGTCGGCGATCCCGCCGGCGTAGCTGTTTGTGGCATATCCCAAAATTACGTCTGGTGCCGCGCGAGAGTTACGAGAAAAACAGCCTGACTACGCGCTTCGAATCAATGTGCCCAGGGTGCCACGTTGTTAGCAAGAATGCGAAACTCTGCATCTGTCAGGGGGACGTTCTTCCGAAAATCCTCCCAGATCTTCTTCGGTGATTCGCCGGGCGGCAACGGGGTGTCCGATCCGTAGTACATCCTGTTCAGGCCGATGCGCCGCATGTGCGTCGCGATAGCCTGAAGCATCGCGGGCTTGCCGCGCGTGATCAGCGCCGCTTGAGACACCTCGAAATAGAGATTTTTCGTGCCGGGGCGACCATTCGAAACAGCATCGGCGAAAAAGGAGAGTACTTCGTCATTGTACCATGCACCGCCCCAGAGATGTGCAACGACTACCTGCACGTCAGGAGCAGCAGTGACGAGCTGATTCAGAAATATCTCGGCCTGTCGCTTTCCCCACTCGGGCGAGGCAGTCAAGTGAAGAAGGAGCGGCAACCCGAGCCGGTTTGATTGCTCGAAGATCTTTCGTGTTTTCGCGACGTGAACCGGATTGTCGAGATCGACCGGCGATGTGCCAAGGTGCAGCTTCACACCCTTGAAAGCTCCGCTCTTTGCGCAGCGGTCCAGCTCTCGAGAAGCATGCTCTCTCGTTGGATTGAAGCTGCAGAAAGCAACGAGCCGGTCAGGGTATTTCGCGACCTGTTCAGCAGTCCAGTCGTTCTCCGCGCGCACGTTGGCGTAATCATCTCCTGGGATGGGCACGAGGCCATCGAAGAAGTAGGCGTTGGAGAGTATAACTGCCCTTCGTATTCCCGCCTCGTCGAGGAGCTTTATCAGATCGTCTGCCGAGAGGGGTTCACTTTTTCGGAGCTGCGGGAAGCTGCCAGCTTCCGACGAAATGCGCCATTGCCCATCGCGACCGAGTTCTGCGTCGATATCGAAAAATCCAAGGATCTCGTTCGGGGACGCGGCATCCATATAGTAGCCCATGATCTGCGCAACCTGTCCGCGCATACGATACTGCGCGGGCCGCAGGACGTACGGTTGAAACGGCGGAAACCATCCGACCGCCCAGACGCTCCTGTCGATACCCGTCTCCCAAGTTGGGAATCTCGTGCTCAGCGTCACTGCATCCTCAGTGAAAAGAGATCGCATCGAGTCCGGGTCTCTTCGCCGGCTGGCACGTTCACGTATCAGCGTCTCGAGCGCAGGCGGCAGCTTCACGACAGGCAGCGGAGGCGGAGCGAGCGCACGTGCGTCCATCGGGCTATTCAAATGCTGGTGATGGTCAGCGACGGGAACCAGTCGCTCCGACCTCACCGTATCAGTCGACTGCGCGCTCGCGGACATAAAGGGCAAGGCCGCGATTGCGGCGCAAAAGAATCTTTGACCCACCGGCACGTGTATGAGCCTCACGAGTTCACGTGGACGCAAAAAACGCAAAACTCAGTCCTGCTCGTGCGCCCACTTCGTGCAGATGTCTAACGGGTGGCTGTCCGTCCCTACCCCCGATACGTTTAGAGTATGGAATCCCAAGCGACCGAAGAAAGCCTGAACGCGCAATTCGAGGCTCGAATCGCCGCCGGCGAAACGATCGAGCCTAAGGACTGGATGCCCGAGCGGTATCGCACCCAGCTGATCCGGATGATGTCGCAGCACGCGCATTCGGAGATCGTTGGAATGCTTCCGGAAGGCAACTGGATTACCCGCGCGCCGAGTCTCAAGCGGAAGATGGTGCTTCTCGCGAAAGTCCAGGACGAAGCAGGTCACGGGCTTTACATCTACTGCGGCACCGAGACGCTCGGTATCGATCGCGCGGAGCTAGTCGATCAGCTGCTGACAGGTAAGGCGAAATATTCGAGCATCTTCAATTATCCGACACTTACCTGGGCGGATATCGGTGTGATCGGATGGTTCGTCGATGGCGCGGCAATCGTGAACCAGACGGTTCTCGCGAAAGCATCATACGGTCCGTATGCGCGCGCGATGATCCGCATCTGCAAGGAAGAGAATTTCCACAAGAAGCAGGGCTACGAGATCATTGCGACTCTGGCAAAGGGAACGCCGGAGCAGAAAGCAATGGCACAGGATGCGGTGAACCGCTGGTGGTGGCCGTCGCTGATGATGTTAGGGCCGAGCGATACCGATTCGCCAAATACTGCCGAGCTCATGAGATGGCGCGTGAAGCGAAAGACGAACGATGAGCTCAGGCAGAGATTCATCGATCTCACTGTTCCGCAGGCGGAAGCTGTTGGACTCACGCTTCCCGATCCGAATCTCAAGTTCAATCCCGAGCGGCAGGCGTACGATTTCGGCGAGATCGACTGGGACGAATTCTGGCAGGTGGTGAAGGGCAATGGGCCCTGCAATCGCGAGCGGATTCAGGCGCGTCGCGATGCGCATGAGAACGGACGCTGGGTGCGTGAGGCTGCTGAAGCATACGCGGCCAAGCACGCGCCGAAGCGCGAATCACACGCGGCATAATACGATGGCATCGAGCGTTTCAGTCGGCGCCGGCTACGAGCAGAACGAGAGCCCCGACAAAAAATCAGAGACGCAGTGGCCGTTGTGGGAAGTATTCACTCAGGAAGACGGCGGCGCTCCTCACGAACACGCTGGAAGTGTTCACGCTGCGGATGCGGAGATGGCTCTTCAGAATGCGCGCGATGTGTATGGCCGCCGCGGAAAAGTCGTGAATATCTGGGTCGTTCCATCGAACGAGATTACCGCGTCGAAGAGTGAATGGGCTGGACCATTCTTCGATCCGGGCGCGGACAAGGTCTATCGGCACCCGCAGTTTTATAAAATCCCGCGCGGCCTCAAGGGATTTTGACCGACAACCTCTTTCAATACCTCCTGCGACTCGGCGACGACCGACTCGTACTCGGTCATCGTCTGTCGGAGTGGTGCGGACATGGGCCGATCCTGGAGGAGGACATCGCGCTTGCGAACATCGCGCTCGACTTGATCGGTCAGGCAACTTTGTATCTAAAGCTCGCAGGTGAGATAGAGGGTAAAGGTCGCAGCGAAGATGCTCTCGCGTATTTCAGGGATGCGATCGACTATCGCAACGTTCAGTTAGTCGAGCTGCCGCACGGCGATTATGCCGTGACAATGGTGCGTCAATTCTTCTTCGACGTATTCAGCTATCACGTGCTCGAGCAATTGCAGTCGAGCACGCACAGCGAGATTGCGGGAATCGCTGCGAAGGGGTTCAAGGAAGTTCGCTATCACGTGCGCCACTCGAGCGAATGGGTTGTGCGGATGGGCGATGGAACTGAAGAGAGCCACAGACGTGCGCAGAAGGCCGTGAATGATCTGTGGCGATTCACGGGCGAGATGTTCCAGGCTGACGATGTCGACCGCGCGATGTTGAGCGAAGGAATCGGCGCCGATCTGGATGCGATCAAGCCAAAGTGGAACGAGATCGTTTCTGATGTGTTGAATCGTGCAACGCTTGTCATTCCAAATGATCCGCCGGCGATGACAGGCGGACGGCGCGGCCGGCACACTGAATATCTGGGTCACATGCTGTCTGAAATGCAGATCGTGGCTCGCTCGCATCCAGGTGCGGCCTGGTAGGCCGCACCCGATGCGGAGCTTCGGAGTTAGCAGAGGCAGACCAGAGGCATCAGAGACACAGAGATGAACGGGCCAATCGTCGACATACTGCGCGAAGTAAAAGATCCTGAGATTCCGATGATCGATGTCGTGGAACTCGGGATCGTGCGCGACGTTTCAGTAGATGGCGACACCGTGCGTGTAGATATCACGCCTACTTATTCTGGCTGCCCTGCAATGCAGGTGATCGAGCGTGATATAGTGTCAGTTCTTCGCGCAAAGGGTTACGACAATGTCCAGGTCAACACGATTTTCTCGCCTGCGTGGACTACTGACTGGTTGAGCGAAGAAACCCGGCAGAAATTCCGTGACTACGGGATTGCTCCGCCGACTGGTGCTTCGCGGGCTGAGGGGGGCATTGCAGAGCTGGTGTCGTTGCGGCGAGCGCGGCCAACTATCGAATGTCCGTTCTGCCGGTCAGCGAATACTGTAGAGAAAAGCGAGTTCGGGTCGACGGCGTGCAAGTCCATTCATTTCTGCAATTCCTGCCACCAGCCGTTCGATCATTTCAAGGCCTTTTGATTGCGGCTGGGTTCAGGAGTGAGGACTAACGACTAAACCCAGGGGGAACTGCCACGGACACTCACGGACAACTGCACGGACACTCACCGATCAATCTTAGCCGCATGACGGCTGTTGAGTTTTTCTGGGGTTGTCGCCCCAGCTTCGTGAGGCTGGGGCGGAACATCTATGGGACGGAAACCGACGTTGC
>DASUXX010000137.1:0-2162 GCA_036377755.1 Gemmatimonadaceae bacterium | reverse complement strand
CAATGTCACGATTCAGGGCGCCGAGTATACGCTGAGAACCGAGACCACTCCGGATCACGCGCGCGCAGTCGCCGAGTATGTGGACCAGGTCATTGGCGAGACGATGGAATCCGGTGCACGCATCGAAAGTCACAAGGCGGCAATTCTGGCAGCCCTGCGAATCGCCGGCGAGCTGTTCGAAGCAAGGGCACGGTCGGACATGTTAGCCGACGAGATGGCCGCTCTCAGCGATGAAATCCGCCCGTGGCTCCCCCCGGCGAAGCGTAACAGCTAGTTTATAACCCGAATCCGCGACGACATATCGGCGCGATTAGGGCCGCCTGTGGCTTAGCCGCGGGCTCTGCATAGATATCAAATGACTGATACGGCGATACTCGCCGCAGTAGGCGCTTTATCGTTTGTGGTAGCCGCTGCGGTTTTTTTTGTTATAGGGAAGCGCGCCGGAACGGGCGCGGAGCTCGCGCGCCAGGCGCAGGCTAAGGCCACGGCTGAGGAGACTGCTCGCCGCGTCCTGGAAGACGCAGCTCGCGAAGCAGATTCGCTGCGCAAGACCGCAGTCCTCACCGGAAAGGAAGAGCTGATTCGTCTTCGTGAAGACTGGGAGCTCGAAGCGCGGAAGCGCCGCGAAGAAATCGAAGCCGAAGAACGACGCGTCCAGGAACGCGACACACTCCTCAATAGAAAGTACGACCTGCTCGAGCAGCGGGAAAAAGACGCTGCCTCAAAGGCAGCAGATGTCGGACGCCGGCAGGAAGCGCTGCATTCGCGCGAACAGGAGCTCGATCGCCTCATGGCCGATGAGCGGCGCCGTCTCGAGCAGCTCGCAGGGTTATCAGCCGCGGAGGCAAAGGCAGAGCTTGTTCAGCGTCTCGCCGATGAAGCCCAGGCAGACGCGGCAAATCGTATTCGTGATATTCGCGAAACGGCGCGCCGCAACGCAGATCGCGAGGCTAAGAAGATCATCGCACTTGCGATTCAGCGCATCGCTGCCGAGCAGACTGCTGAAACCACAGTCTCGGCCGTTGCGCTGCCGAACGACGAAATGAAAGGCCGCATCATCGGACGCGAAGGAAGAAATATCCGCGCGTTCGAGCTCGCGACCGGTGTCGACGTCATCATCGACGATACACCTGATACCGTAGTAGTCTCCGGCTTCGATCCGGTGCGTCGCGAGATCGCACGCCTCTCATTAGAGAAGCTCGTTGCCGATGGCCGCATCCATCCAGGCCGCATCGAGGAAGTCGTCGCCAAGTCCCGCGAGGAAGTGGAAGCGGGAATCATCGACACAGGTGAGCGCGCTGCGTATGCGAGCGGTGTTCATGGTCTGCATCAGGAGCTGATCAAGCTCATCGGCCGGATGCGATGGCGCACGAGCTACGGCCAGAACATTCTGCATCACTCTCAGGAAGTCGCGTGGCTCGCAGGAATCATGGCGGCGGAGCTCGGGCTCGATGTCGCAATGGCGCGGCGCGGTGCGTTGCTTCACGATGTTGGCAAGGTTCTCACGCATGAGCATGAAGGCACGCACGTACAGCTCGGCGTCGAGATGGCGACGCGTTATGGCGAGCATCCGCTCGTCATCAATTGCATTGCAGCTCACCACGATGACGTTCCGCACGAGAGTGAGATCTCCGTTCTCGTGCAGGCGGCAGATGCGATTTCAGGCTCGCGTCCCGGGGCACGCCGTGAAGCGTTCGAGACTTACGTCAAGCGGCTGGAAGGACTCGAGCGGATCGCGTCGAGCTACCGCGGAGTTGAAAAAGTTTTCGCGATTCAGGCAGGACGCGAAGTCCGGGTTATTGTTACGCCCGATGATGTCGACGACGCACGCATGACGACATTGAGTGAAGAGATAGCACGGCGCATCGAGGCCGAGCTGCAGTATCCGGGTCAGATCAAGGTTGTTTTGATCCGCGAGACACGCGCGGTGGATTTTGCCCGCTGAGCTCATCGATGGCGTAGCGATCGCTCGGTCGATTCGGGAAGAAGTGGCGCGCGAAGCGGCGCTTCTGATCGAGAAGGGAATTCGACCGGGACTCGCTGTCGTGCTCGTAGGCGAAGACCCAGCCAGCACAGTCTATGTGCGCTCCAAAGGCAAAGCATCCGACGATGCGGGAATGCACAGTGCAACCGTGAGATTGCCCGCCACAACTTCGCAGTCA
>DASUXX010000136.1:0-2942 GCA_036377755.1 Gemmatimonadaceae bacterium | reverse complement strand
CTATTTCTAGATTAGCGTAGCCGCAGTTTACGTCGTCTTCGCAGGCGACGCCACTCGTTTATGAAATGTACTTTTCTTACGTTACGACTCGACCTGGGCTCCTTTCTCCACTACTGCGGCGCCTGAACTACGCAGTTTCGCAGCCAGCACATTGTCAAGCCGCGCAATGATCACGATTTCGTTATCGTCGTGGCGCTGTTCCAGAACCTCGGCCTGCCGATGAACTTCAGCGAGCAGCTTTCCGTCATGCAGGGGTAAGCGAAGCTCACTCAATGGCCGCATGGCACGCGCCCGCGCGAGAAGACTCCGGCGCAGTGGCTCGAGACCGTCTTCAGTTACCGCCGATACGAACACTGATCCCGGAACGAGATTCGAGATTCTCGTCTCCAGCGCGATGAGCTGGTCGTGCGGAATCATGTCGATCTTGTTGAACACGTAAAGCGTCGGAGTATTACTCGCGCCTATCTCCCCGAGCACCTGGTTCACGACTGTTCTCTGCTCTTCCCATGTGGGATGACTTGCATCGATCACATGAAGAAGCAGGTCGGCCTCTGCCACTTCCTCGAGAGTCGCGCGGAACGATGCAACCAGATCGTGAGGAAGCTTTCGAATGAAACCGACCGTATCCGTTAGAAGAACGCTCGTGTTCTCGGCGAGATGGATGTCGCGCGTCAACGGATCGAGCGTCGCGAACAACCTGTCCTCGACGAAGACAGACTCCGACCCGGAGAGCGCTTTGAGAATCGACGACTTGCCTGCGTTCGTATAGCCCACAAGCGACGCGCGGAATTGTCCCTTTCTCGATGTCCGTCGCACTTCGCGCGACTTCTGCACTTCGCTGAGCCGCCCCTTGAGAAGGCGAATTCGATGACTGATGAGACGGCGGTCAGTCTCGAGCTGCGTTTCACCAGGACCACGCACGCCAATACCGCCGCGGAATTTCTCGAGGTGACTCCACATGCGCATGAGGCGCGGCAGCATGTATTCGAGCTGAGCGAGCTCCACCTGCATCTTTGCTTCGGATGACCGGGCACGCGTCGCGAAGATATCGAGAATCAGCTCGGCGCGATCCATCACGCGCTTGCCGGTTGCATCCTCGATGTTTTTGCCCTGTGCAGGTGTAAGTTCATCATCGAACACTATCAGCGTCGCCTCAGTTTCGGCGATGCGCTGAGTGAGCTCGTCGATTTTCCCCTTGCCGAGGTATGTCGCCGGATTGGGGCGGTCGATCTGCTGCGTGAGCTGGCCGACCACCATGCCGCCTGCAGTGTCGACGAGCTCCGCGAGCTCTTCGAGATGCTCGCTCATCATCTGGCCGCGGGACGTGCCAATGTTGCCCCCTGCGGTCAGCCCATTTCCATCGTTGCGGCCTGATGGCCGCTTGAGCTGCGCCCCGACGAGGAACGCTCTCTCAACCGGGGCGGTAAGCTCGATCAGTTCTCTGGACGTAATTGCCTACTGGCTGGTCTGTGAGGTCCTGCCGAATGACGAGAATCTTCCGGTCTGGTCATACGGGCGCGTGAAGTTTCCAATCGGAGTCGAGACGGTGAAGTCTCCAGTAACACGATAGTTCACTGTGCCCCGTGTGAGAAGCTCCCGCCCTGCTGCGCCAAGTCCCGCGTATGTGAAATCGACTGGGATCGTGACATATGTCGAGTCATTGTCACCGACCCTGAACGCGTTGTTGAGCGCGCCGGTTCCAAGCTGATTGTTCTCGATATAAAGCTTGTATGTCAGTCGTGTCGCGTTGAGATCGAACTTGTTGGGATTGTAGACGCTCAGGATCACGTCGACAGATCCGCCGCTCAATCCAAGTCCGCGAATCTTCGCATCGTTGAAATGCACGAGCGGCTCCTTGAATCCGCCCAGCCCGAGCGTTGCGCATCCTGCAATGACGAGTACTGAGGCAGCCGCAAATATTTTCCGCATGTTGGCTCTCCGTTTTTTTCTGTACCGTAGGTCTGAGAATTATTCTGCGTCTTCGGCCTTCTTCTTCAGGTCCGCCCACCAGGCCATTCGCTTTGCGATATCTCTCTCAAACCCGAATGGACCCGGCTCGTAGAACACCGTACCGCGCAGCTTGTCCGGCAGATACTCTTGCGGGATGTATGCCTCGGGGACGTCGTGCGCGTACTGATACCCTTCGTGGTAGCCCAGTTCCTTCATGAGTCGTGTCGGAGCGTTCCGTATGTGCATCGGAACCGGCTCGGCGGGCGTCGCGCGCGCGGCCTCGAATGCGGCGTTCAGAGCGCGATACGAGGCGTTGGATTTGGGCGCAGTCGCGAGATAGATGAGCATCTCGCTCAACGGCAGATAACCCTCCGGCGGTCCGAGCATGTGATAGGCATCGCGCGCCGCAACAGCGAGCTGAAGCGCCTGCGGGTCGGAGAGGCCAATGTCTTCCGCTGCCATAGCGATGGAGCGGCGGAAGATCGTCATTGGATCCTCACCACCTTCGATCATTCGCGCAGCCCAGTACAGCGCGCCGTTGGGATCGCTGCCTCTCAGGGATTTGTGCAGCGCCGAAAGCATGTTGAAATGCGCTTCCCCGCTCTTGTCGTGATGCGCGAAGCGCTTCTGCATTGCGTCGCGAGCAACCTGCGCGGTGATAGTGACGCCTTCGCCTGCATGCACTGACGCGGCCTCGAGAACTGTGAGCGCGCGGCGCGCATCGCCATCGGCTTCGACGACGATGATGTCCCGCGCATCGTCTTCAATTGTGAGATTCATTTTTCCAAGGCCGCGATCCGTATCGGCGACCGCTCTCTCGACGAGCTGCCGTAAATCATCCGATGAAATCGGCTCGAGAACGAACACCCGCATTCGTGACAGCAATGCGGAGTTCATTTCGAATGACGGATTCTCGGTCGTTGCACCGATCAGCGTGATCGTTCCGCTCTCAACGTGCGGAAGAAATGCATCCTGCTGCGCCTTGTTGAAGC
>DASUXX010000135.1:0-6164 GCA_036377755.1 Gemmatimonadaceae bacterium | reverse complement strand
GGGACTTCTTCGCTTTACCGGCGAGGATGTGAAGACACTGCTCAGTCTGTCCAACATTGTGATTTTCGTGGTGCCACTGATGACACTCGTGTATGGCACCGTGTATCTCTACAACAGCCGCGAATTCATCGAGCTGCTGCTCGCTCAGCCGATCAGGCGTAAAACTGTATTTGGAGGTCTCTACCTGGGCCTCGCGATTCCTCTCACTGCAGCATTCGCTGCCGGGGTCTCGCTGCCATTCATACTCAGTGGAATCGATCCAGCCGTTCGCGCTGCCCTTGTGATAATGGTCGCAGGAGGAGCTGCGCTCACGCTCATATTCACTGGAATCGCATTCTGCGTTGCATTGAAGTTCGAGGACAAGCTTACCGGGCTCGGTGCTGTGCTCGGAATATGGCTGCTTCTCGCGCTGGTCTATGACGGTGCGCTTCTTCTCATAGTTGCTCTTTTCTCGGATCACTCACTCGAGAAGTCGCTACTCGCGGCGACGCTCTTCAATCCGATCGACCTGGTGCGAATAGCATTGCTCCTCCAGTTCGACGTATCGGCATTGATGGGATATACGGGTGCAGTGTTCAGCCGCTTTTTCAGTGGAGCTGCGGGTGTCAGCGTAATCGCTGCCGCACTCACACTCTGGATCGGAGGTCCGCTTGGCTACGGGCTCATCGCTTTCAATAGAAAGGATCTCTGATTCATCAACCGCCGCTCCGCGGCAACTTCAAAGAGGAATTAAATGAAATCGAACCATACAGGGCTCTTGTTCTTCGCGTTTTCTGCATTCGCTCTCGCTGCGTGCAGTGGCGGCGAGAAAAAGGAGAGTGACAGCAATCAGGAGCAGAAGACGGCTGAGACTCCGTCACAGTCTGCTGCAACCGGTGACACGATCCTGGTCGAAGCCTGGACTGACGGGTCGGGCAATTACTTCAAGCCGAACAAGATCGAAGCTCACCAGGGTGACGTGCTCCGGTTCGTTCTAAAGGCCGGCGTGCACAACGTGCATTTCCTTCCGGACTCGAACAAGATCAAAACCGGTTTGCCCCCCGCAAGCGACTTCCTCCAGCTTCCTGAGCAGACGTACGACCTCGTAGTCAACATGCAGGAAGGTGACTACTACTTTCAGTGTGATCCTCATGCTGCGCTCGGCATGAAGGGAACGCTCGAAGTCGAAGACAAGGATTGAGGTGACCACTCTTCCAACCATTATCCAGGGTGGAATGGGTGTCGCTGTCTCCAACTGGAAACTTGCGCGTGCAGTATCGATGCGCGGTCAGCTCGGCGTAGTATCGGGCACCGCGCTCGACACAGTGCTGATCCGCCGTTTGCAGGACGGCGACATCGATGGCGATGTGCGACGCGCGATGGAGAAATTTCCGATCGCCGGTGTCGCCGATCGCGTGCTCGAGCGGTACTTCATTCCCGGTGGGCGGGAATCCGGCCAGCCATACCGCCTGCTGCCGATGTACCGACAGCACGTCAGCAGAGAGAGACAGGCTGTCACGGTACTCGCGAACTTCGTCGAGGTTTTTCTTGCAAAGGAAGGACACGAGGGAATGGTCGGCATCAATCTGCTCACGAAGGTTCAGATGCCGACGTTGCCGTCGCTATACGGGGCGATGCTTGCAGGTGTCGACTGTGTATTGATGGGCGCTGGTATTCCGCGCGAGATCCCCGGTGCGCTCGACAATCTTTCGATGCACCGTCCCGCTGCGCTTCGATTCGAAGTCGAGGGACTACCATCCGGTGAGTCTCTGCATCTCGAGTTTGATCCGTCTGAATTTGCCGGCGACGTGTCGGTGCCGCTTAAGAGACCAGCGTTCTATCCGATCGTTTCGGCCATATCACTGGCGGCAACGCTCGCACGCAAAGCGAACGGAAGGGTAGACGGATTCGTCGTCGAAGGTCCGACTGCCGGCGGTCACAACGCGCCGCCGAGGGGTGAGGCCAGATTCAATGGTCGCGGTGAGCCACTTTATGGTGAGCGCGATGTCGTCGACATCGAGAAAATGAAATCTCTCGGACTTCCATTCTGGCTTGCGGGTGGTGCGGGATCACCAGCGCGACTTCAGGAAGCGCTCGATGCTGGAGCAAATGGAATCCAGGTGGGAACATTGTTCGCATTTTGCGAAGAGTCGGGGTTTACTGGCGACATCAAGAGTGAAGTGCTGAGTCACGCACAAAGGGATGAGGTCGACGTTTACACTGATCCGCTCGCATCGCCAACGGGTTACCCCTTCAAGGTCGTTAAATGGTCGGGTGACTCGTCAACTCAGGTACGGGAACGCAAGTGTGACCTGGGATACCTGCGTAATGCTTTCCGTCGTGCCGATGGTCGTGTAGACTATCGATGCGCTGCGGAGCCAGTTGAAGATTACGTGAGAAAAGGCGGACTCGAAGCTGACACGGTCGGCCGCAAATGTCTGTGCAACGCGCTGACAGCGAATATTGGTCAAGCTCAGCTTCGCGGCGAAAACGTCGAGGAGCCTACACTCGTTACGAGTGGCGACGACCTCACGGCAATTGCAGGATTTCTTCAAGGGCGCAGCAGTTATACGGCAGGCGAAGTAATCGATTATCTGCTCGAGCCTGCGTACGCCGGGTCGATGCAGTAAGAGAGCAGGTTGTTCCGGTTGAAGACAAGGAATCGATTTGAAAGCAGGACGACATTCGTGCCGATGAACCCGACGGCAGCCCCGCGCCGCACGCCGGCGTTGATGCCCAAGCTCGTTACAACTCTCAAAGGTTACGATAGGCAGCAGTTTCTGCGCGATGTCGGCGCAGGCGCGATAGTCGGTGTCGTAGCGCTCCCACTCGCGATCGCGTTTGCAATCGCGAGTGGAGTCACGCCCGACCGCGGCCTGTGGACTGCCATTGTTGCGGGATTGATCATTTCCGTGCTCGGCGGATCGCGCGTGCAGATCGGCGGTCCAACGGGCGCGTTCGTCGTGATTGTCTACGCGATAGTCCAGAAGTACGGCGTCGATGGACTGATCGTTGCGACGTTCATGGCAGGCATTCTCCTGATAGCGTTCGGCATCGCCCGGTTCGGAGTTGCCATCAAGTTCATTCCGCATCCCGTAGTGATCGGATTCACGAGCGGGATCGCGGTCGTGATTTTCTCAGGCGAAATAAAAGATCTGCTTGGACTCGAGATGGGGGCGGTACCGCCTGGCTTCATCGAAAAATGGATGGCTTACGGAGCGGCAAGCGGCATGTCGATTCATGCGGTTCTGCTTGCCGCGCTATCGTTCGTCATTCTCGTTTTCTGGCCCCGCATCAGCCGGCGCATTCCTGCACCGCTCGTTGCACTGCTTGTCGCAACGGCGCTTGCGAACATTCTGCACTTGAATGTCGAGACAATTGGATCGCGGTTTGGGCCAATCGATCTTTCGATTCCCACCCCTCATGTTCCGGAGATTTCGCTTGCGCAGGCAATGTCTCTCGTCGGGCCGGCATTCGCGATTGCCCTGCTCGGCGGAATAGAGTCGCTGATGTCTGCTGTCATTTCCGATGGAATGATTGGCGGGCGACATCGCTCGAACATGGAGCTCGTTGCTCAAGGCGTAGCGAATATCGCATCAGCGTCATTCGGTGGTATCCCGGCAACGGGTGCGATCGCCAGGACTGCAACCAATGTGAAGAACGGAGGCCGCACACCGGTTGCCGGAATAGTTCACTCGGTGACGCTGCTGATCATCACCGCAGTATTCGGAATGTGGGCGTCGGCAATTCCGATGGCTGTGCTCGCGGCGATTCTCACCGTGGTGGCCTATCACATGAGTGAGTGGCGCTCATTCGTTGCGGAGCTCACGTCGCCGCGCAGTGACATCGTGGTGATGCTCACAACGTTCGCCCTCACGGTACTCGTCGACATAACCGTCGCAATCGAAGTCGGCGTGGTGCTCTCAGCGTTCCTCTTCATCAAGCGCATGTCCGAAGTGACTAACGTCAGCGCGATAACGAGAGAGCTGGCGGCGGACAATTCAGACGATGATGAGGAGCCATCACCCGCTCGGGGCATTCCTCGCGGCGTTGAAGTGTATGAAGTAAACGGGCCGTTCTTCTTTGGTGCAGCCGAACGGTTCAAGGAAACCCTGAGCACCATTGCAAGTAAGCCGCGTGTTCTCATCATCAGGATGAGACATGTTCTAGCGCTCGATTCAACCGGCATGCACGCACTGAAAGAGGTCGTTCACAGGAGCAGGCGTGAGGGTACGCTCGTTCTTCTGTCGGGCGTTCACATGCAGCCGCTCGTAGCACTCACCGGTTCGGCAGTGCTCAATGAGCTCGGAAAAGAAAATCTCTACGGAACGTTCGACGAGGCCCTCGAGCGTGCGCGACAGCACGTTGGGAGCTCCTCGAGTCCGGTAGAGACTGGAGATAAATAGAAAATGGATTCATTTGTACGATCATTCATCAAGTCGAGCCTCGCCTGGCTCGCTGGGGGAGTCACACTCGGTGTTGCAATGGCGATATGGCCAAAACTCGTGATCTACCGTCCGGCGCACATGCACATGAACCTGCTGGGATTCGTGACGATGATGATCATGGGCGTTGGATATCACCTGCTTCCCCGACTCGGAGGCAGTCCGCTCAAATGGAAATCACTCGGAGCGATTCACTGGTGGATTGCCAATATCGGCCTTGCTCTAATGGTCGCAGGATTCTTCCTGCGACCATCCTATGAACTTTTCGGCCGCTCAGTGCTTTCCGTGGGTGCCGTGCTCAGCGCGACAGGCGCACTCATGTTCGTCGTCAATATCTGGATGACACTCGATGCCGGGGCTGTGAGGCTTGCTGCGATGCAGCAGCGCGCCAAGCCGTTGCCTACCAACTCGAATTCCTAGGGTTCAACAACCAGGAATCCGATCGCGCCTTTCTGTCCGTGCCCGAATCCATGATTCACAAATGGAAACTCACCGGGTACGTCGCATAGGAGCTCGAAGCACATTCCGCCGCCTGGTGCAACATTCCACGTTTGCACTCCGCGGATCGGGGTGAGTGGTGGTGCGCCGAGGTAGGTGGTGTCGAACTGTTCGCCGACGACGTGGAAGTTGCACGGATGAGTCGGTCCTGCATTCACGACCCAGAATCGCACGCGGTCGCCGACCTTCACATGGATCGGATCCTTGATGTACTGATTGGGACGGCCATTGAACGCGACGAAGTCCGGCATCGTCTGAAGCATTTTCTGATAGTCGAACGCGCGAACACCACCGGCCGCATCGGCGAGATAGAACTCGCTCTGCACAAGTACGAACTCCTTAGCGGGCGGCAGTCCTTCACGCGGTGAGACGATGATAGCGCCGAACATTCCCGATCCGATGTGCATGAGCACCGGCGCCGTGCCGCAGTGATACATGAATGCTCCTGCCCACTTCGGCTGAAATCGGAATGTCACTGATTGTCCTTTCGCAACGGAGCGGAACGCGACTTTCGGATCGATCTGCGCCGCATGGAAGTCCATCGAGTGCGGCACATCTACATCGTTCGTCAATGTGAACTCCACAGTGTCGCCAACGCGTGTGTGCACGATCGGGCCTGGCGTGTTGCCTTCGAAAGTCCATGCCGCAACTGTCGTGTCTTCTGAAATGCGAATGCGCGACTCACGCGCATGCCAATGGAGTTTCACTCCACCTTCGACAAGTGGCGGGAGTTCGGGAGCGAAGCGATGAAACTCGACTTCGTTCGCCGGTCCGCCGGTCGCGGACGTACCGCCGTGTTCTCTTCCCTTGAGAAGGGCACTATCGAGCTTGCTGTTTGAATTGAAACTTCCACCCGTTGCCGCTTCACCACCCTGAGGTGATTGCACTGTCGCGGTGCCGCCATCGGGCGGCGAATCATCTCCCGCCGAGCATGCGGCAAGCGCAACCCCGACTCCGGGTATTGCGAGAGAAAGTGTGGACGCGTTAGCGAGAAACTTCCGTCTTGTAGACGGCTGGAGAATGTTCGCTCCGCCGTCGGCTAACTCCGAGAGCTTCTGTGGCTCACGTTCAGGCATTCCTTGGCTCCGTAGTACGTTTCCGCGGAATGCTCGCAATCCGCGTGCGCGGATGGTCGAAATGGATATTTACTGACGGCGGAATTCAGAAGCCCTGTGGCGCCAGGTGGCTACACTGATCACTGGGTTTGAGAACTGAAAACTGAGGACTCGTTACTGGAAACTG
>DASUXX010000134.1:0-3862 GCA_036377755.1 Gemmatimonadaceae bacterium | reverse complement strand
CTTTGGCCGGATGTCCCCCGGGTACTGCAGTACCGGTCGGTGTGGTCACGTTCAATAATGCGCTAGTTGGAAAGGATGCGATCGTTACGTATCGCAATTTTGGTAATCTCAACTTGTGGGGAAGTGACTTCGCTGGCGAGCTCCTGCTCACAGATAAGTTCTCCGTTGCAGGAACATATTCTTACGTCAACAAAAATCTTTTCCGCAAGACTGAGGTTGGCGGCGTTTCGGATATCTCCCTCAACGCGCCGGCCAACAAGCACAGCGCAACGCTACGTTATAGGAACGAGTCGGCGGGTTGGGGCGCGGAGCTGCGGGAGCGACACGTCGATGCTTTTCAAGCCACGGGTTTTATCAACGCGCGTATTGAGAACTACACGCTTCTAGACGCTGGAGTAAACTATCGACCTCCCATGTGGACGAATCTGCTGATTGCCGTTAACGGAACTAACTTGACAAATAAGCGGCACCAGGAGTTCGCTCAGGGCAACATGATCGGCCGTCTGATCGTTACGCGGCTCCAAGTTACGTTCTAAGGGGCCTACGCAGTCTCAAACGGGGTGATACTCTTCAAAAGGTATTGCCCCGTTAGTTTTTTCCTGATGAACGTTCTGCTCGATCCCGATGCACGGCCGGTAATTGGACATCGCGGCAATCGCGCGCATGCGCCGGAAAATACAATCGAATCATTTGCTCAGGCTGTTGCTGCTGGAGCTGATGCAATCGAGTTCGACGTTCACGTTTCTGCAGATGGAATAGCCGTCGTTCATCACGATCCGACCGTGAGTCGCACGACTGATGGACGCGGTGAAATTTCACGACTCACGTTCGATCAGCTTTCAAAGCTCGACGCAGGCGCGAACTTCACGCGTGACAACGGAAAGACATATCCGTATCGGGGAAAGGGTCATCGTATCCCCTCGCTCGATGAGGTGATCGAGGCGTTTCCGTCTACGCCGCTCCTCATCGAGATCAAGACGCCGCTTGCGTCAACTGCAGTGAAGGCTGCGATTGATAAGCACGGCGCCGCTTCGCGCTGCGTCGTTGATTCGTTCCAGGCTGATTCGCTGAAGATATTCAAGGATTCGCAAATTCCGTGTGGCTCTGCGAGCGGAGATGTCGCGCGGCTCATGCAGGAAGTATTGCTGGGTTCACGAATCACTCCGATCAATTATCGGGCGATGTGCATTCCTCTTTCGTATCGCGGTTTGCCATTACCTGTAAAGCGTTTTGCTCGAGTTCTTCCTGCCTATGACTGCCGGCTTCATGTGTGGACGATCAATACTCCCGCTGTTGCTCTGGATCTCTGGTCAGCAGGTGTAAATGGGATCATTAGTGATGATCCTGCGTTGATGCTGAAGGTGCGAAACCAGAGGACTTAACGGCGCGGCGCTCACGCGCGCTTGTAGCCTGTACCGTTATAGCTACCGCGCTCTCGGTTTTGGCGGCGCCTTCGGAGCAGGCGAACCTAGTGCACTCGTCGGCAAAAGCTCAGGCGTAACCCGCTCACCATTTCGCCGAACGACGTAAGCTTCCATAGCGAAATACTCCGGGAGCCCAAGGCGATCGACCGTCGCCGCAGTGTTCTTGTTGCGCTCTTCTACCCGCTGCCAGAACTCGCGGTCATCCTGGCCGGGGAACGGCGCGCGATCCTTCTGCGACTGATGCTTGAAGATCGCGAGAATCTTGCAGCGCAGCTCATCCTCGGAGAGAGGAACCAGCACATCCGCCTCGCGCACATCCCATTCCTGCCACGCGCCGCGATAATACCACACTTCAGGCTGCTCGCCCGAATACTGTTGCAGCGCGCCCTCTACAGTTTCGAGACACATGCGATGCGTGCCGTGTGGATCTGACAGATCGCCCGCAACGAAGATCAATGACGGCCTGTGCTCTTCGAGAAGTGCGAGCGTGATGCGGACATCCTCGGGACCGATTGGGTCCTTGCGCGTTTTTCCCGTCTGGTAGAATGGAAGATTTAGGAAGCGCGCCTGATCGCGATGCATTCCGAATGTCTCGATGCCTGATACGGCTTCGGCTTCTCTGATTCCGCGCTTGATCGTCTGAACTTCTGCAATGTCCACCTGGCCGGGCGACTTCGTATCGAGAAATTTCTCGACCTTCTCGATGAGATCCCGCGTTTCCTGGCTGTTCTTCGAGAAGTCTCGATCGAAGCGGCGGAGGAAGTCGACATAGCGCCGTACTTCGTGATCGAACACCGCGATGTTACCCGATGTCTGATACGCGACGACGATGTTGTTGTGATTCTGGTGAAGCTTGTTGAGCATTCCGCCCATCGAGATCACGTCGTCGTCAGGGTGCGGCGAGAACACGATTATGTTCCGGTTCGACGGAAGCTTGCTGCGGCCGCGCACTTTCGAGATCAGCGCGTTGAAGACTTCACCATTGAGCGGCCCCGCTTCCTGGTATCTCGCCAGCAGCGAGCTCAGGTGATTCTCGCGATAGTCGAGACTGTCGAGCTTGAGAATCGACTTGTGCGTTACGTCACTGAGCCAGATCACAGCGGCCATCTCGAGATCGCGATTCCAGTCGACCTCTCCTACGATCCACGGAGTGCGAACACGAGTCAGATCAGCGGCCGCAGCAGGATCGACGTAGAACACTGCATTGGGATGATGCTGGAGATATGTCGCAGCAACATCCGGAACAGGCTCGCCTTCGACAGCCCGCTTGATGATCGCCGACTTGTGCTCACCGGTTGCGATGAGCGCAACTTCACGCGCTTCCATGATCGTTGCGACGCCCATCGTGATTGCTTCAGTCGGAACGTTGTCCTCGCCAAAGAAATCCGCAGCGGCATCGCGGCGCGTGATTGTGTCGAGAGCAATCGGGCGCGTGCGCGAATCGATCCCTGATCCGGGCTCGTTGAAGCCGATGTGACCTGTCTTGCCGATTCCGAGAATCTGCAGGTCGATTCCGCCTGCATCGCGTATCGCTTTTTCGTAAGCGACAACTTCCTCGTTCAGCTTCTCGCGAGGAACTGCACCGTTCGGGATATGAACGTTCTCCGGACGAACATTGATATGGTCGAACAGGTTCTCCCACATGTACCGGTAATAGCTGTGAATGCTGTCCGGCCGCATCGGGTAGTATTCGTCGAGATTGAACGTCACGACATCCGAGAAGTCGAGTCCGTCCTCGCGGTGCATGCGGATCAGCTCACGATAGATCCCGATTGGCGTGCTGCCCGTTGCAAGACCAAGCACCGGCGTTTTTCCCTCGCTGCGGCGCTGCTTTATGATCTCGGCGATACGGCGCGCAACGATGCGCGCAATTTCATCGTAATCGGCAATTACAACCTTGACGCGTTCTCTTACCTGCGCGTTCAACGGCTCATCTCCCAGTTGATCAGTGGTGCATCGGTTATCGCCATCTGCGCTGCATCTGCAACAGCCTTCCGCAATGGAACCTGGCGATTGTTGGCGCGCGTTGGATTCACGCGATTGGTTAAAAGTATCACGAACAGGTTTTTCTCCGGATCGATCCAGATGGAAGTTCCGGTAAATCCAGTGTGCCCGAAGCTGCGCGCGGAGAAATAACTCCCCGAGCTGGATCCTTTTGATGGAGTATCCCAGCCAAGTGCGCGGCTCGACGTGCGCGACTGCGGTGCGGTCCAGCGTGCGACCGTTTCCGGCTTCACGATCCGCACTCCGTTGTATTGACCGCCATTCAGCAGCATCTGCGCGAATATCGAGAGATCGTGCGCAGTCGAAAACAATCCTGCATGTCCGGCCACGCCGCCCATTGCGAATGCATTCTCGTCATGCACTCTGCCGTGAACATGCCCGCGCATCAGTCCGCCTGTTGCCGTGTCGAGCTCAGTCGGAGCAATGCGCGCGAA
>DASUXX010000133.1:0-5989 GCA_036377755.1 Gemmatimonadaceae bacterium | reverse complement strand
GATCAACGCGAGGACAGAGACAGCAATTATCGCGATGACGACTACATGAACCGACGGGAAGCCGCGAAGTCTTCTCCGGATGCCCGGATGTAGAACGAGTCTCGTAAAAAATACGAGCGGAAGACTGGCTGCGAGCAGGACCGCCACTCGCAGCAGGTATTCGCTCGAGATCAGACTCCTATCGGGTGCCAGGTAGTCTTGAACTCGATGAAGTCCTTGATGTCGTACGCCCCCTGCATCGAGTCATCATACCAGTCGAGCTTGTCTTCGACTTTACGAGTCTTCACTCGCTTCACCGAATCTGCAGCGCCGAGGGCGAGCTCCTTTCTCTCTTCTGCTGCAACAACCGCGGACACTCCGCGAATGTGAGTGTGCGTCGCAAACGTCGGCAGCAGCTCACGGCGAAACCCAGTGATGAGATTCACGACACCGCCCGGAAGAT
The DNA here is from genome assembly GCA_036377755.1 of Gemmatimonadaceae bacterium. GTDB lineage: Bacteria > Gemmatimonadota > Gemmatimonadetes > Gemmatimonadales > Gemmatimonadaceae > UBA4720. The sequence goes on along the minus strand of DASUXX010000133.1, from coordinate 5,547 downwards.
CCGAAGTCGCGAGCATCTCGCCAAGCACGATCGCCGGATACGGCTGTGTTTCCGATGTGAGTGCGATGACAGTGTTGCCAGAAACAATTACGGGCGCAATCTGCGAGATCAATCCAAGCAGTGGGTCTTCATCGGCTGCAATAACACCGATGATCCCCATCGGCTCAGGCACAGTGAAGTTGAAGAACGGGCCCGCAACAGGATTCGTGTTCCCAATCACCTGCGCGTACTTGTCCGCCCATCCTGCGTAGTAGATCAAGCGATCCACAGATGCAGCAACTTCCTTCTCCGCATCGCCGCGTGAGATTCCGGCGACTCCGAGCGCGTCGACCATCTCAGCAGATCTCGCCTCGAGCATCTCGGCCAGACGATACAGTATCTGCCCACGGTTATAGGGAGTCCGCTTTGCCCAGTCAGGCCCCGCTTTCGCAGCAGCCTCTACTGCGTTGCGAATATCCTTGCGGGTGCACTGCGGAATGTTCGCGTAGAACTTTCCGTCCTTCTTTCCATCTTCAAAGATCGGATACACTCGACCCGACTCAGATCGGATGAAGGCCCCGCCAACGTACACCTTCGGAGTTTTGGTGATCGGCAATCTTTGCGACGCCATCTATATAGTCCCTGGCTCGGGTAGTTCTACACCGCGCTTCACGTCCACGTTATGGTATCCTGCCACCTTCCAGCCATCGGCCTTTCGCGTAAAGACCTGCATCAATCTCGTGCGGAGGCGACCCTTGGAATCGAGCAACGCATGCGGCGGCATTCCTTCGATTCCGCTGACGCACGTCAACAGCTGAACTATCGCAACATCATTCGCCGGAAACACGATCTCTTCTATGTCCTGCGATACGCTAGTTCCGCGAAAGAACGTCGCAAAGATAAACTCGTGCTGCTTGATGAAACCCTCCGCCCCGCGAAAACTGTCGCCGCGAATGTTCGTGAAAACGATGTCGTCATAAAGATCATCGGCGTACATCGCGGCATTTCCTGAATTCCATCCGAGCATCTGGCGATCGAGTATCGCGCGAATCGCCTCTAGATCACGCGCCTCCCCGGCGCTGTTATCCGAGCTTTGCGTAATCGAGTAAGCCTTGCCGTCCACCTTCTCTTCCAAATCCAGACTCCTTGTATCCACCGAACGGTGACGATGGATCGAACTTGTTGAACGTGTTCGCCCACACAACACCGGCTTTCAATTCAGTCGACATTTTCAGAATGCGCGAGCCCTTGTCCGTCCACACGCCTGCGGACAATCCGTACATCGTGTTGTTCGCCTTCTCTACCGCTTCTTCGAGCGTTCTAAAGGTCAGCACGCTCAAAACAGGTCCGAAGATTTCTTCCTGAGCAATGCGGTGCGACTGCGTGACACCCGTGAACACCGTTGGCTTGAACCAGAATCCATTGCCAGGCAAACGACACGCAGGCGACTGATACATCGTCGCACCACCAGCAGTACCGGATTCAACGAGCTCCGTGATTCGCTCGAGCTGGGCCTTCGAGTTGATAGCACCGATATCGGTGTTCTTGTCGAGCGGATTTCCTACACGCAGAACATCGATGCGATTGCGCAGCTTCTGAACGAACGGCTCGTAGATCGATTCCTGTACAAGCAGTCGCGACCCCGCGCAGCAAACGTGACCCTGGTTGAAGAAGATTCCGTTGATCACTCCCTCAACTGCCTGATCGACAGGCGAGTCATCGAACACGATGTTCGCCGCTTTGCCGCCAAGCTCCATCGTCATCTTCTTGTCGGTGCCTGCAACCTGACGCATGATGCGCTTGCCGACTTCGGTCGATCCAGTGAACGCGACCTTTGCCGCCAGAGGATGGCCCATCACCGCCGCGCCAGTCTCTCCAGCGCCAGTGACAAAATTCACCACCCCCGGCGACAGCTCTGCCTCATTCAGCAATTCACCAAGCTTCAACGCTGTAACTGAAGTCGTCTCGGCAGGCTTCAACACAACCGTGTTTCCCATCGCAAGCGCAGGCGCAAGCTTCCACGCGAGCATCAACAGTGGGAAGTTCCAGGGAATCACCTGACCGACGACGCCGAGCGGATGCACATCTACGCCGGGAATTGCGTACTCGATCTTGTCGGCCCATCCCGCGTGATAGAAAAAGTGCGCAGCGACCATCGGCACATCGAAGTCGCGCGACTCCTTGATCGGCTTGCCGCCGTCGATCGTCTCAGCAACAGCGAACTCGCGTGCGCGATCCTGAATCAATCGCGCAATGCGATAGAGATATTTGCCGCGCTCCTTGCCCGGCATCTTCGACCAGACATTGTCGTAGGCTTTCTTCGCTGCCTGATACGCTGCGTCGACATCCTCGTAATTCGCCATCGCAATCCGCGACACGACTTTCTCAGTCGCGGGATTTATCGAGTCGAAATACTTGCCTGAGCGCGGCTCGACAAACTTCCCACCGATAAAGAGCTCGTACTGCGGCTTGATCCTTGGATCGGCAGACTCTGGAGCGGGATCGAATTCCCACAGATCACCGAAGATGAGCCGCGGAATGTCGCGGCTGCCGGAAGTCGGACGCCGCGCGCCGTTCTGGCGACCGGTGTCTGACGTCTGGCGTCTGGCTTTTTCAGTTGTCTTCGCCATTTAATAACTCTCCGCCGCTTCTGTGAAATAGTACGGCGCCTGATATGCTCCCGTTTTTTCCTTCTCGATCTGTCTCAGCAGATCATTCAACAGCGATGACGCGCCAAAACGATAGCGGCTCGAATTGAGCCACGTGTCGCCGAGTGTCTCTTTCACTGCGACGAGATAATGAAGCGCCTGCTTTGCGTTCCGGATTCCGCCTGCGGGCTTCATTCCGATTGCAACGCCGGTCTCGAGATAGAAATCGCGAATTGCTTCGAGCATCACCTGAGTATTTCCGAGCGTCGCCGCGCCCGAAGCTTTCCCCGTAGATGTCTTGATGAAATCGCCTTCACGAATCACGCGCATTGCAATGAACGACGCTGCGCGAATTTTGTCGTAGCTCTCCAGCTCACTCACTTCGAGAATGACTTTGAGAGTTGCATCACCACATGCTTCGGCAGTCGCTGCGATCTCATCCTGAACTCGATTGAATTCGCCCGCGAGAAATTCTCCGCGATTGATCACCATGTCGACTTCATCGGCGCCATCTGCAACAGCCTGACGAACTTCGACGAGGCGCACCTTTAACGGAGTCTGGCCCGCAGGAAATCCTGTTGCGACAGATGCAATCTTGATCGGCGTATCAGCAAGCAGCTTTGCCGCTGTCTTCACGAGATTTGGATAAATACAAACTGCCGCGACCGGCGGTACTTCAGGATCATCCGCAGGCCGGCGCGCTTTTGCGCACAACGATGCCACCTTGCCGCGAGTGTCCTTTCCCTCGAGCGTCGTCAGGTCCACCATCGAGACCGCAGTCGTGAGGCCCCAGAGCTTGGATTTCTTCTTTATGGAGCGGGTTTGAAATTTGGCCACGCGCTCCTCGATACCGACCTGGTCGACGGTACCGACGTCGTCGAAAAGACGACGAAATGCACTGCGCTGCTGAGTAGGCATACTGTATCGAAATATCGGGGCAGGCAGACGCAATCGCTACTGCCTGGGCGACTACTCTATAGTAGTCGGTTGCGGAGTTCTTGCCTCGGCCAATGGTCGATCGTCTTATCGGTGATGCCGTATCTCGATATGGTACCGACGGTCCTGACGGTCCTCGCCTGGTTCGGCGGTGGATTCGTCGCAGTAGCAGCCTTCCTCCGCCAGCGGTTTGGTGCCCGCGCCGTCTGGGGATTCTGGATCATCTACCTGGTCGGAATCACCGCTACGTGCGTCTACAAGCTCAGCGGACTCCGGTACGGCGTATTCGCATCGACGCTCGGCCGGGCTGTTTACCTCGGCGCCGTAGCACTTGTCGGTGTGGGTATCCCGCTCGCGCTCGGCGCGCTTGTACTGGTCAGAAGAAATTCCGGTTCGAATGTGAGAGCGGCCGTATTTGCGTGGATGGCGTGTGTTGCGACCACTCCAGTCGCAGTGAGCCTCGTCGCGGTTGTCGACTTTGTGCACCTGATGGTCGAAACTGCCTGACCTAGTCGTTCGAGAGCTTTACAAGAAAAGCCACGAGCGCACCGGCTCCAACGACTGCACCAGTCCCACCGCCGATAAGAGCCGCACGAGCGCGTCGTTTTCGCAATCGGGTCGAGTAGCTATCGATGAACGCTGGCTGGCTCGCAGGATCCACGCGATCGACAATAGCCTGCGGTGGACGCGCATTTCCTGCTTTTGCGGACGCAATGAGCCATCCGACTCCTGCCACCGTAACGCCGATAGCAAGCGTGTTTCGACCATAGATGGCTACAGGTGCAACAGCGCCGAGGAGTATTCCACTTCCGAATCCGCTGAAAGCTCGTCCGTACACATCGACTGAGTCTGCGGCATGTCGACCGGCAGCTCGCGCATCGGTTACGCGGAATTCGCTGCTATTGCCTGTCTGCGCCGCCAATAAAGTGGGAAAGGCATAAACAAGAATCAGCACCAGTCGTGAGATTTTCAGTTTCATTCCTTAACCGCTTCCATGACAGTCGCAAACGCTCTCACAGGAAACGTGCCCATCCCTCGCACTTTTACGGGCGCCGCCGTAAGAACCGCACCGTTTTCCGGCACCTGCAACAGGTTGCACATGTGCTCGATTATCGGGATTCCCTGTCGCAACAGCAAACTGTGAACAGGCCTTGTCCCATCTGCAATCGAATCGATGTTGAAGGAGTCGATTCCAACGACAATCGCGCCGTTCATGGCGAGGTGCGTTGCAGCTTCTTCAATCAGATGAGGATGACCTTCGAAGTACTGATCAGTTCTCCAGTGCCTGTCCCATCCGGTATTCACGAGGACGGCCTTCCCGCGAACGTCGAGTGATGTGAAGTGACGGGCATCGATCTGAGTTACGCTCGCGTCGATACGCACAACGACACACTCGACAGCTGCAAGCTTGTCGAGATCCAGTTCGGAAATGTCGAGGCCATCGGCGTAACGATGAAACGGGCTGTCGATGTACGTGCCCGTGTTCGCGATCATCTCGATCTTGCCGATGTGAAACTCAGTCCCCTCAGCGTACCGCGACCGGGATGCTTCCCTGCTCAGCCAGTCACATACAACCGGGGCAGGCAGTCCCTTGTACGTGATCATCCCATCTTCGATGGTGTGACTCAAATCGATATGTCTGATCACTGGGTCGAGTGTGCTGCTGAGGAATCAGTGTCATCGCGGACCGCCAGCCCTGTCGCTCGCGAGCTGCGAGAACAGGCGCCTCGGTGATGAGCTCGATTTTACATCGCATCTTCACTTTCGCCAGGCTGCCTGCCGATGATTGCCTGACGTGAGCTGGCGTACTTCTCCATCGTTGAGATTCATGGCAAAAATGCCATTACTGCGGCTGAAGAGAACTGTTCGGCCGTCCCGCGACCAGGATGGCTCGTAACCGACAACGAGGGGAGTAACCGGCCCGCCACTGCTCGATATCTGTGCGATCTCAGGGGCTTCGCCGTCCAGCGATCGCGCGAACACG
>DASUXX010000132.1:0-6097 GCA_036377755.1 Gemmatimonadaceae bacterium | reverse complement strand
ACGCCGCTTTCGCCGCATGTCGAGCAGAGACTCGAGCGCCTCGAACAGGGTGTCGATGCAATCGCGATCGAGATCGAGAGAATTACCGAAGGGCAGCGTTTCGTTACGAAGCTTCTCTCCGATACATCGCAGCCCGCGCTGAAGCTTCCGCAGGAGAGAGCAGGAATCAGCCGGGAATAGACATTCGGGGGAACGGTGCTTGCCTTGCGTTCCCCTATGTCATGGATTCAATGGCCCGCAATGGCCGCATCGATTCTCGCAGCATGGCTCGTCGCGTCGACGCATGAGCACAAGCGAGGCTGGGGCTTCTGGATCTTTCTACTCAGCAATGTGCTCTGGATCATATGGGGAGTGCACGATCACGCGTACGCACTCATCGCCCTGCAAATTGCGCTCGCCGCGATGAACATCCGCGGCGTGAAGAAAACCAGCGACGAGGCCGCCTCCTAGCTACCTGCGGGTCTCGGCGTTCCAAGATCGAAGATGTAAAGCCATCTTCCATCAGGTTCCTGCCGCCACACAGTGAAATATTTCTGCGCGTTTGACGGTCCTGTCTTACCGGGCCGTGGACCGCTTACAGAGTGACCGACCGTGAATGCGAGACCGCCGGTTCCCATTCCGAAGGAACGCGTGGGGCCCCATGTAATTACCCGGTCTGGCGGATAACCCTGAAACGCAGCGGAGATTTCCCCGGGGCCGCGCGGGAATTCATCGCCGCCCAGCAGTACCGCATCGTCTGCTGCGTATTTTGCGAATGCTGGACCCGGCCCCGCAGCGTCCGAGCCCATTGCTGCGAAGATCGAATCCGCATCCTGTGCGGCATCGAGTGCTCCGGATCCCTGAGTGACTGACGCCGAATGCGGCGCATCCGGCAGTATTCCGTGATCTGCGTGTTTCGGTGCTTGTGGCACATTATCGGCGCGCTCAGTTCCGATGATTCGCCATTGTCCATCCTGATTCTTTTTCCAGCACGTGAGATAGATGCCGCGGCGGTCTGCATGCGAAGTATCAGCTGCACTGATGAAACGTGAATATCCCATCGTGCAGCCGAGTTTCCCGTCAGTGCTTGCTACTGCGTGCACCGGCGTCCATGTGTAACGCGACGGCGAAGTGTAACGAGCCAGAAGAGCGGTGCGTGCGTCGCTTGCCTTCAGAATCGGCTGACCGGGGATAAGCACTGCGGCTGATGGGTCGAGTACATCGATCAATGCTTCGGGACCGCGGCTCGCCTCGGCCGCCGCAAGATTGCGATCTGCAGCGAGAATCGCGGCTTTGGTTGCTGCGCTGTCCGCCTGCTGTGAAGCCAGAGCTGCTGCTGAGAGAATCAGAAGGATCATGAGAAAAAGTTAGTCGGGCTCGTGCTCACTGACATCCGGGATTTGCAAGGATCACGTTAGCGAGGTATATGAGCAGGAAAACGGGAGTGACAAATGAGACGACCTGGACTTCTCGCGTATGCCTGCATCGCCATCGCCCTCACCGCCGCATCAGCGGGCGCGCAGAAACAATCGGCGACGGAGAAGGCGGTTCTTTCGCTCGAAGAGGAGTGGACGCGCGCCCTGGTAAGGGTCGACACCGTCGCTTTCAAGCGTCTCACAGTTCCCGGGTTCGTCTATACTGAAGACAATGTCATGATGACTCAGCCGGAGCTTCTCAAGGCGATCGTCACCGGTGACAGAGTAGAATGGGCCGGCAACGAAGGCATGAAGCTCCACGACTATGGCAATGTTGCGGTAGTGACTGGAATTCTCGTTACGAAGGGAAAGAAGAACGGGAAAACCTGGACCAACCGATACCGGTTTACCGACACATGGATAAATCGAAACGGCAGGTGGCAGGCGATCGCGGCGCAGGATTACCTGATCAAATGATGCGCGCCAGCTCGGTCGCCCTTGTTGCGTTGCTCGCGTGTGCATGCTCAAAAGGTGAGCGCAGCGCGACTGACACCACTGGTGCGGCACCGGTGCGAACTGTATCCGGAACTCGAATTGCGTTTCCGCATGCAGGTCCGGCCGGCGAATGGCAGATGCCCGCCGGCGATTATTCGAGCTCGAGATACAGCGACCTCAACACGATCACGGCGGCGAATGCTCAAAATCTTCACGTAGCGTGGACATTCTCGACCGGCGTACTTCGCGGTCACGAAGGGCAACCGCTCGTGATAGGCAATACGATGTACGTAATCACACCGTATCCCAATGTCGCTTACGCGATTGACCTGGCTACGGAAGGGCAGCCACTCAAGTGGAAGTTCAGGCCTGAGAACGCACAGCAGGCTGCCGGCCGCGCGTGCTGCGATGTTGTGAATCGCGGCGCTGCATTCGCAGACGGAAAAATTTTCTACAACCTGCTCGACGGCCATACAGTCGCAGTGGATGCGCAGACAGGAAACCAGGTCTGGCGTACCCGCATGGGAGATCTCGCACGCGGCGAGACAATCACGATGGCTCCAATTGTCGTGAAGAACAAAGTGATCGTTGGATCGAGCGGTGGTGAAATGGGAGTGCGAGGATGGATTGCTGCACTCGACGTCGCGACTGGGAAGGAAGTATGGCGTGCATACAACATCGGTCCTGATCGCGACGTGAAAGTGGGGCCGAAGTTCAAGCCGTTTTATGCACACGATCGAGGCAAGGACCTTGGCGCAACGACGTGGCCCGGTGACACCTGGAAAACTGGCGGCGGTGCAGTGTGGGGATGGCTGTCGTACGATCCGGATCTCAACCTCATCTATCACGGCACGAGCAACCCGGGACCGTGGAACCAGGATCAGAGGTTAGGTGACAACAAGTGGACCGCGGCGATTCTTGCGCGTGACGCGGATACGGGCGAGATGGTCTGGGCAGTTCAAACGTCGCCGCACGATCTTTGGGATTACGATGCGGTGAACGAGAACATTCTCGTCGACCTGCCGATCAAAGGTCAGACTCGAAAAGTGCTGGTGCACTTCGATCGCAACGGATTCGAGTACACGATCGATCGTGCGACAGGTCAGATACTTCTTGCCGAGCCGTTTGTGCCGATGAACTGGTCGGATGGAATCGATATGACGACCGGTCGTCCAAAAACGCGGCCCGAGAAAATGACTGCGGAAGGGAAGAACGTGAAGGATATCTGCCCGAGTCTCGAAGGCGGCAAGAATCAGCAGCCTGCGGCGTTCTCGCCGCAGACGGGATTGTTCTATGTGCCGACGAACAATCTCTGCATGGATTTCGAATCGCGTCGCGTGACATATATCGCGGGAACTCCGTTTATCGGCGCGATGGCGCCAGAGAAGGGAGGGCCCGGTGGATATCGAGGCGAGTTCATGGCCTGGGATGCGACAACGGGAAAGAAAGCGTGGGGGATCAAGGAGCCGTATCCAGTGTGGGGCGGCGCGCTCGTCACCGCGGGAGGCGTCGTGTTCTATGGAACACTGGACGGATGGTTCAAGGCAGCAGATGCACGCACGGGAAAATTGTTGTGGAAGTTCAAGGTTGGATCAGGTGTCGTTGGAAATCCCGTGACGTACACCGGTCCTGATGGAAAACAATACGTCGCCGTGTACGCGGGAATTGGCGGCGACATGGGATTGTTGATCGCTGGTGACGTGGCCGCGAACCTGCCGTATGACGTGAGACAACGAGGGACGACACTGCCTGATCTTTCGAGGTGGACGAGCTGGGGCGGATACCTCTTTGTCTTCTCGCTATAGAAAGCGGAGGAAACGATGAAGCTTGCTGCATGCTGCGCCCTCTGCACGCTTGGACTCGCAACATACGCGCTGACTCAGAATTCTCCCGCTCTTTCCGATGGGGGTGACGGTCTGCGATTAGTCGCGCACAACGAGAATCTCGCCGCAGGATTCCCAATGAGTCGTGCGCCAATCGAGCTTACGAATCCGCATGAAGGCGATGCACGCGCTGTCGAAACCGGGAAGCAGCTCTTCATTGCATATAACTGCATCGACTGTCACGGAGCAGACGGATCTGGCGCTATGGGCCCATCGTTCCAGGATGGGCGCTGGCACTTTGGCGGATCGGCTGGCGCGGTATTCGAGTCGATTTATCAGGGTCGCCCTGATGGAATGCCGTCGTGGGGCGGGCGAATATCCAATGACCAGATCTGGATGCTGACATCGTACGTCCGGTCATTGTCGTCTGCTGATGTCAGCACTGATAACTTTACGGGGGCTACGGTAGAAAGGACGGGGCATTAGTGCTCGAAGCATTAGAAAATATTTTTGCACCATGGCAGCAGCTGTACAGCGATTCCGCAATAATCCCGATTGGAGTAACTGCTCTTCATCTGATTGGACTGCTGATTGGCGGCGGACTCGCCATCGCGGCTGACAGAGCGACACTCAGGATCACGGAGGAAAAACCAGGCGAGAGAGAACGGCATCTTGGCGAGCTGAACGCAATTCATCGCCCTGTGCTGATTGCGCTCGGACTTTTATTCATCACCGGCGTTCTCATGATCGCATCGGACGTGACCACTTTCCTCACGTCGCCGCTGCTGTGGATAAAGCTCGGGCTCGTGGCTCTTCTCGTTAGCAACGGTGTAGTACTCGAGCGGACGGAGACGGCGCTGCGGAGGAGTGATGCGCATACTGATCTCTGGCGGCGCCTGAGAGTCGCGGCGATCTGCAGCATTGCGCTCTGGATCACAACGCTTGTGGTGGGAACTGCACTAGTCAGCGCGGCGTAACACTGCGGCGACTGGCAGCTTGCTACCCGCTACTGGTAAAACACGGAAATGGATTACATGAACGATACAGCTCGCGATGAATGCGGCACCTGTCCGATTGCGCATGCATCTACACGTCGTGACTTCGTACGTGATGCTGCGCTCGGCGTGGCAGGCGTGCTCGCCACGCTCGGGATCTCACGCTCGGCAGCCGCTCTGCCCGTGAGCATGATCGAAGCGCTTGGCCGCATGAAGAACACCATCAGCTACGCGATTCCGAAAGCAGACGGTGTGCAGATCGATAAGGACAACGAGGTCATTCTCGTGCGATGGCAGAACATGGTGTACGCGTTCAACCTCTCATGCCCGCACCAGAACACGCTTCTCAGATGGAATGAAGCTGCAAAGCAGTTTCAGTGTCCGAAGCACAAATCGAAGTACACTCCAGCGGGCAGTTTCATCTCCGGCCGCGCCACGCGCGGGATGGATCGCTTTGCGATTCAGCGGTCAGGCGCGAACGTCGTCGTCGATGTGGATCAGATGTACCAGGAAGATGACAATGCTGCGGAATGGAAGAGCGCGTTTTTGAAAGTCTGAGCAGGGTTTAATATCGCGTTTGGCGTTAGCCGTTTTCCGTCAGCCGTCATCCGGTTTAAACGGACACCGGCAAACGGATCACGGCGAACGCCAAACGCGACATTAGATCACGTATGCAGCGGCACGATCCGATTCACCTCTTCCAGATCCGCTTCTGTTAAATCCCACGCAGCTGCAGCCGCATTCGCGCGAACCTGTTCCGGCTTTGTCGCCCCCGCAATCACTGACGCGACCATCTCACGCGTCAGCAGCCACGAGAACGCAAGCTCCAGAATAGTGTGACCGCGTGATTCTGCGAATGAGATGAGCTTCTCGACCTTGTCGAGTGTGTCGTCATTCATGAGCTCGGCGTGCCATCCAGTCGATATGCGGCTTCCTTCAGGCGGCGGCTGATTCTTTCGGTACTTCCCGGTGAGCATTCCATTCGCGAGCGGGAAATACGGAATGAATGCAATGCCAAGTGCGGCGCATTCCTGAAGCAGTCCCTTGCCGGGGTCGCGGTGCAGAAGACTGTATTCGTTCTGAACACTGACGAACCGCGCGCAATCCGGCGCAACGGCGACGTCGGCTTCATGAAGCTGGTCTACATTGAAATTCGAGCAACCGATCTCGCGAACCTTGCCTTCCTTCACGAGCTCGTTCAGAGCGCCAAGAGTGTCGGCAATTGGAACTGTCGGATCCGGCGTATGCAGCTGATATAAATCGATGTAGTCGGTGTTGAGCCGCTTTAATGAGTCTTCGCACGCTTGTTTGACGTATTCAGGACGCGCGCCTTTGCGGGTCTCGTCGATTTTCATTCCGAACTTTGTGGCGATGATTACGTCGTCGCGCT
>DASUXX010000131.1:0-4876 GCA_036377755.1 Gemmatimonadaceae bacterium | reverse complement strand
TCAGGAATACCGGGACCGGTGTCTCTCACGTGAATCAGCGCATGACCATTGCGCGATTCGGAGGAAACTTTCACCTCGCCACCGGGCTCAGTGTACTTCGCGCCATTAGTTACAAGATTGAGAATGATCTGCTGCGCCTTGTCGCGGTCTGCATGCACAACGAGGTCACGCTCCTTCGGCTCGTAAGCATAGCGGATATCGCGAGCGACGATCTGCGGCTTGATGAGAGTCTCCGTATCGCGAAGGAGATCATCGACTGCGACATCCGTAAGATCGATCGCCACGGTATGTGCTTCGAGCTGCGTGAAGACGAGGACCTGTTCGATCAGTGCGAGGAGATATCGCTGGCTGCGGCCAATTCGCTCGAGATCTGTTCGCTGCTCGTCAGTGAGCGGGCCGCGCAGCCCCATCGCCATGAGCTGCACATAGCCGGCAATCGCGTTCAAGGGAGTACGCAGCTCATGACTCATTGCTGCGAGGAAATTCGCCTTCGCAGCATTTGCATTCTCGGCTACGACCTGCGCTTTTTCTGCTGCGTCAGCGGCAGCGAGGAGATTGCGATTGGCTGCCTCTACTTCAGTTGCCATCCTGTTGAAGCTCGCGCCGAGCTTTGCAGTCTCGTATGTGCCCGCCTCCGGCACACGATACGAATAATCGCCCCGCGCAATCGCCTCCGCAGCAGCGGTCATCCGTGCGAGCGGGCTCGCAAGTCTGCGGCTGATGATCCATACCGCTATGACGCCAAGTACCAGCAGAATGAGGCTTATGGCCGCGAATCGCGTAACGACATCGCGCTGAGCCTGCCCAAGCTTCGCGAGCGGGAGCTCCATCGATATCGTCCACGGTGTTCCAGCTGCCCGTACGCTGTATAGAACTGCCTGATCCTTGCCTGCAATGTCGGTGTGTCTGACGATTGGTATTCCCCGCGACGTATCGACAGCTGATGGTGGACCGAGCAACCTGCCACCGAGTGTTGCCCAGAGCGATCCATCGCTATTGCTGATCAGAATCGATGCATCAGCGTGAGCAGTCGATGCGAGCGTCTTCTCGGTCTGAGGCTGCGCGTTCAGTCTTCTGCGTTGTGCGATGTACCCGCGCGTGACTCCGGCTGTCTTGACCGGCATTGCAGACCAGTAGTACATCCGTCCACCGGCCTGGAAGAACCTTGTGAGGAACACTGGCCCGCCCGCTTTTTCCATCTCACGCGCCGAGGGTTTCCCATCAGCAGGAAGGGAATCTCCTGCGCCCACGATCAGGTTGCCATTGGCATCCCATAGCTCGGATCTGAGAGTCGAATCGGTCGGGACTGCGGGGTTGAAGAGCGACGCAAGCTGAGCCTGAGCCAATTGTCGATCGCGCTCGGATGCTGGCGACACGGCAATCAGTCTGCGGATGCTGCTGTCGCGGGTAAGCGGGCCTAACCGGGCGGTAACTGAAGTCGACGTTCCGCCAACCAGGTTGGCGAAATTCTTTGTGCTTTCCTCGAGCTTGTGGGCAGTGACGAGACTCGACGCGCGCCGCACCTCTCTCTGCACGACAATCACACCCGTCACGACCACGGCGAGCAGCACGCCGGTCATGAGAAGAGGAAGTTTTTTTTCCAGGGGCAATCCCCGGACGGCACGGCCTCCGGTGGTCATTTCAGATCACTTCATTGAAGCCCGGCGCTTGTTCTATGCAGCCACTTGCCGCGCCCTTCCTGTCCCACTACGCGGTAGTTGTCGACGATTACGTCGCCGCGGGAAAGCGTCGTGCGCGAGAAGCCAGCGAGATCCCATCCCTGATATGGAGACCAGTCGGCGTTCGTCTCCATTGTGTCGCAGTCGACCGCAAATGTCTTGTCAGGATGGATGATCGCGAGGTCTGCATCAGATCCAACCTCGATTGTCCCCTTTCGCGGATACAATCCCATGATCTTCGCAGGATTGGTGCAGAGCTTCTGCGTCATCTCTTCGAGCGACAGCCGATTCTTCAGAACCCCATGGGTATAGGTAACCGGGAGAAGTGTCTCGAGTCCCGGCAATCCCATTGGAATTTTTGTCCAGTCGCCGTTCCACATCGCTTTCTGTTCGCGTGTGAACGTGCACGTGTCAGTCGAGACGACTGAGACCTCTCCATCCTTGAGACCCTTCCACAGTCTGTCCTGGTCGGCCGGCGTTTTGATCTGCGGGCAGCACGCATACAGATGACCATCTTCGCGATCGAACATCGTGTCATCGAGCACGAGATATTGCGCGCATGTTTCGGCGAGAACGGGAACGCCGCGCTTCTGCGCAGCTTTCACGATTTCCGTTCCCTCACGAGTGGACATGTGCACGATGTAAAGCTGCCCGCCGGTGACCTCACTCCACATGACTACGCGCTGAATTGCTTCGGCCTCGATGAAATTCGGGCGCGTGATTCGATGCAGCGCCGCCCCGTACTGGTCCATCAGCTCCGGCGTGTGATGCCGCTAGATGATCTCGTCGAGAACGCGCGATGATTCCGCGTGCACGAGCAGCATCGTGCCGTACTCCTTCATCTTCTCGAGCGTGCCGAACAGAGCGCGATCGTCGGATTGCCAGCCTTCGGATTCATAGATCATGAATTCCTTGAAGGTCGTGAATCCACGATCGACCATTCCCTTTATCTGATCCTTGTGCTCGTTGTAGCGCGTGATGCAGATGTGGAATGTGTAATCGATGAGAGCTTTTCCTTCGGCGCGCTTCATCCATTTGTCAGCTGCATCGTTCAGCGAATCGCCGGCGTAGGGAATTGCGAAATCGATCACGGTCGTGACACCGCCGCGCGCGCCGGCTCTCGTGCCCGTTCGATAATCGTCGGCAGATACAGCGCCCATGAACGGAAGCTCGAGATGAACGTGAACATCGAGCACGCCCGGAATTACGTGATGTCCTTTTGCGTCGACGATTTTCGTGCCCGCGCCCGCTTCGAGGTCGGGGCCGATTGCGGCGATCTTCTCGGCGACGATTCCGATATCCGTGACGCTGGTGCCCTGAGGCGTCACGACGTTGCCGCCGCGGACGATTGTATCGAATCTCAAGCCCGTTTCCTCTAGGAGATATTGCTGAGAGCTGTATTCAGGACGTCGATCGCAAAATCTGCATCCTCAGCTGTGATGCACATTGGCGGCTTGATTCGGAGCACATTTCCATCAAAGCCGCCTTTACCGACGAGCATTCCCATTTCGCGGCACTGCTCGAGAACCTCGAGAGTCTCCGTCTTCGCCGGTTCCTTTGTCGAGCGATCGCGCACGAGCTCCATGCCGAGCATCAGTCCCATTCCGCGCACGTCACCAACGACCTTGTGGGCGTTCATCAGCTTCTTCAATCCTGCTTTGAGACGCCCGCCAACCACCCGGCTGTTCTCCTGAAGTCCATCTTCGTCGATCACGTCCAGCACCGCTGAGCCTGCGGCCATGCACACAGGATTTCCGCCGAACGTATTGAAGTGAATGCGATTAGTGAGAGCCTGCGCTATTTCGGCGCGGGTGGTGACGGCTGCAAGAGGAACACCGTTCCCAATTCCCTTCGCCATCACGACCATGTCAGGGATTACGTCGAAGTTCTCGAAACCCCAGTAATGCTCGCCGGTTCTTCCGAAGCCGGTCTGGACCTCGTCAGCGATGCAGAGTCCGCCGTGCTCGCGGACAACCGCGTACGCTTCGCGGAGATAATTTCTTGCGCCGTGCGTCGTTCCTCCAACGCCTTGAATCGGCTCAGCGATGAATGCCGCGACTTTGCCCGGCGTCGAGAACTTGATCAGCTCCCTGATGTCGTTCGCGCTCTTGGTTGCGATCTCTTCAGGAGTGCCGCTGAATGGCGAGCGATATGGGTCGGGATTGATTGCATGATGAATCCCGCCGCTCACGTTCACTGGATATTTCCACGTGCTGTGTGATGTGAGCGTGTTCGTGAACGGCGATGCGCCGTGATACGAGTTGCGAAGCGCGATGACGTCGTTGTTGCCTGTGTACAAACGCGCGAGCTGAATCGCGAGATCATTTGCTTCGCTGCCGGAATTCACGAAGTACGTGACATCGAGACCCTTCGGCATCTTCGACGCGAGCTTCTTCGAGAACTCAGGAAGGCCGGGATGCAGGTAAATCGTCGTCGCGTGCTGGAGCCTGTCCACCTGGTCGTGAATCGCTTTCGTAACCTTCGGATGACAGTGGCCACAGGAAACCGTGACAATTCCTGCGAGCATGTCCAGATAGCGCTTTCCAGTCTCGTCGAAGAGCCACTGCATGTAGCCCTCGACGATCATGATCGGCTGCTTGTAGTACAGGAACAGCGCGGGATTGGAGAATTGTTTTCGGATCGCGAGCACTTCGTCTCGCGATGGTCCGCTGTACGGGCGTGGCTCATGGTCGCACGCGGGCATGCGGGGCGCAGCCTGATTGCTGCGCCCTGATGTGGACTGCTGAATTGTTGCGGTCATTTATGCTGTTGCCTGTGCGGTCTCCGGGGCAGCGTATCCCTCGACGGGCTCGTATCCACCGGCATAGTCAGAGTCGCTTGGGCGACGGATCTGTGACTGAAGTACTACACGATCGCGGCGCGATCCGCGGAAATCCTCGAGGCTGTTGAATCCGTGCTTCTCGAGGAATTCCCGGTAGTCGGCGTTCAGCTTCTTCACGACGCTGGGACCAACTGCGTGATCGAGCATCGCAGCGGTGCAGACCTGAACGGTTCCGCAGCCGAGTGCGAAATAACTCACGGCTTGCGACATGTCGGAGATTCCGCCGATACCGCTGAAACTCTTGTCCGGGAACGCCTGCGTGAGCTGCGCCATCTTCGCGAGCGCGATTGGAAGAATTGCAGGCCCACCGAGTCCACCGCTCGAGACGTAGCCGTCGACGTTGATCTCAAACTCG
>DASUXX010000130.1:0-11425 GCA_036377755.1 Gemmatimonadaceae bacterium | reverse complement strand
TTCCAGGTCCTCTGACTTGAGGCCGTATTCTTCCGCAGCGCCTGCAGCGACTGATATCCACGAGATTCCGTAGCTCGGATCGACTTCCAGCGTCGCGAGCGCGTCACGCAGCAGATGAAGCCTGCCAATCGGGTGCGAAGCGTAGAGCCGGCGATACATCTCCTCAGGCTCGACTCCGGCAGCAAGCAGCTGTGACGCAACAGCCAGGCATCTCGCGGTGGTATTCGCGAACCTGAACCCCCCTGTATCGGTGAGAACCGCGACGTATAGAGCAACCGCAATCTGAGGCGTTATCTCGTGGCCGAGTGTGACAGCAAGATCATAGATCAGCTCTCCCGTCGCACACGCAGCAGTGTCACTGAATATCTCCGAGCCTGGCGGCTCATCGCTCGCGATGTGATGGTCGATTACGAGCTTCGGGATCCTGAGCCCTCTCACCGTGTCTGCAAGCGACCCAAGCCGCTTCACATCGCTGATGTCGAGAACAATCAGCAGATCGGCCTTCCTGAGCGCCGGGCTGCCCCGCCCTGACGCATCGACGACGTCTCCGTCGAGAAGAAACTCGTAGGTCTCGGGCCATGGGGTTGGATTGACGATCGTGACCGTCATTCCCATCGCCTTGAGTATGCGGGCGAGTGCGGCTTCGGAGCCGCATCCATCTCCGTCAGCGTTGATGTGAGTCGACAGAACGACAGAGCGTCCCGCGCGGAACTCACGCGCGAGACGCTCGATCGCTTCTCTTCGTTCTTTCGGGACTGTTAGAAGATCAACCACTCGATTGTTGTGCAGCGATGCGCGAATGCGCCTTTCCATAGACGAAATAAATCAGGAGACCGATCACCAGCCAGACGATGAGACGGACCCAGGTGTCACGCGGAAGGCTGTACATCATGTAACCGCAGATCGCAATTGCAAGAATCGGGACGATCGGCACGAGCGGCGTCCTGAACGGACGCTGAATCTCCGGATTCGTGCGGCGAAGCACGACGATGCCCGCCGATACAATCACGAATGCGAGCAGAGTTCCAATCGACACGAGCTCGCCGAGCAATCCGATTGGAAAGAGGCCCGCGATGACCGCGCAGACCGCGCCTGTCAAAACCGTCGTGATGTAAGGGGTGCGGAACTTCGGATGGACCTTGCCGAACACCGGCGGGAGCAGTCCGTCACGCGACATCGAGAAGAAAATTCTCGGCTGCGCCATCAGCATGACGAGCACGACTGAGGCGAGACCTGCGATTGCACCGATGTTGATGATCGGGCGGAGCCATGCGAGCGCCGGACCTGCTGCCGCGATTGCGACGAATACCGGGTGCGGAACGTTCAGCGTCGTGTAGCTCGTGAGACCTGTCATGACGAGCGACATGAGAATGTAGAGAACCGTACATATCGCGAGCGATCCGAGAATACCGATTGGCATGTCGCGTTGAGGATTTTTCGCTTCCTGCGCAGCGGTGGATACTGCATCGAATCCGATGTAGGCGAAGAAGATGACTGCCGCCCCGCGAACGATTCCGCTCCATCCGAACTCTCCGAATGTGCCGGTGTTAGCCGGAACGAACGGATGCCAGTTGTCGGAGTTCACGTACATGAAGCCGAATCCGATGACGAGCAGTACAATCGCAAGCTTCACGATCACGATAAGGTTGTTGAACCGTGCTGATTCCTTGATTCCAACAACGAGAAGGATCGTCATGAGACCGACGAGAATCATCGCCGGGAGATTGATCACACCGTGCGCAATTGCGTACTTCGTTGTGTCGCAGACCGAGCCTGCCGCGACCTTGATGACGTCGTTCGTCGCGGGATCATAGCAGATCTGCGACGAGACGAGGTTGTGCGTTCCGACCACATCGAGCGGAGCGCCGGTGTACTGCACCGGAATCCGGAAGCCGAGCTCGTTCATGAATGCGGAGAAGTATCCTGACCAGCCTACCGCAACAGTCGCTGCGCCGAAGAGATACTCGAGGATGAGATCCCATCCAATGATCCATGCGATCAGCTCACCAAGCGTCGCATACCCATAGGTATAGGCACTCCCGGCGATCGGGATCATCGCCGCGAATTCTGCGTAGCAGAGTCCGGCAAAGAGGCACCCGAGTCCCGCGAGGATGAACGAGTAGACGATGGCGGGGCCGGCATACTGCGCCGCCGCGGTTCCCGTGAGCACAAAGATTCCGGCGCCGATAATGGCGCCGATACCGAGTGTCGTGAGATTGAGGGCGCCGAGGGCGCGTCTCAAAGTATGTGTGCCTTCCTCTCCGGCAGCTTCGGCCTGAAGGAATGCCACACTTTTCTTGGTCCAGATACCCATTAGTTATCTCCGGCAACCGGCGGGTGTGGGAAATTCAATTTGTGTTTTTTTGACGTACGAAGCGGGGGAAGTTGTTGTCTGACAACAACTATTGTCAAGCTAAAACCGAGAGGTAGCAGAGGCTCGCTTCGCGGGCTGACAGAGATAGCAGAGACTCAGAGTATCGAGCCGAACAATTCGCTTACAACCTCTGCGTCTCCGATATCTCTTGTCAGCGCGCGCGAAGCGCACGCCTCTGATCACTCCCCTAGACAGAGTAGTTCGGGGCTTCCCTCGTAATCGTCACGTCGTGAGGATGTGATTCGCGCAGACCGGCAGCGGTGATGCGAACGAACTGCGCATCGTGTCTGAGCTCATCGATGTCCGCGCATCCCACGTAGCCCATACCAGCGCGAAGTCCGCCGACCATCTGGAAGATCACGTCGCTCACCGGTCCCTTGTACGGAACGCGTCCCTCGATTCCTTCAGGGACAAGCTTTCGCGGTGACATCTCGCCTTCCTGGAAATACCGGTCAGCGCTTCCATCCTGCATTGCGGACATACTGCCCATACCGCGAATCATCTTGAAGCGGCGGCCTTCGAGCAGCAGTGATTCACCGGGACTCTCCTCCGTTCCAGCGAGCATCGATCCCATCATCACACTCGATGCGCCCGCAGCGATTGCTTTGACGATGTCACCGGAATACTTGATGCCGCCGTCAGCGATCACAGGAACATCACCGGCTCCTTCGACTGCATCGAACACTGCAGTGAGCTGCGGAACACCCACACCTGTAACAACGCGCGTCGTGCAGATCGAGCCCGGACCAACGCCCACCTTCACTGCGTCGACACCGCGCTCGACGAGAGCTGCGGCACCTTCACGCGTTGCAATGTTGCCTGCGACAAGCTGAACATCCGGGAACATCTCACGCGCATCGCCTGCAGCCTGAAGAACTCCGTCGCTGTGACCATGAGCGGTGTCGATCACGAGAACGTCGACTCCCGCATCAACGAGTGCACGCGCGCGATCGTGAAAGTTCGACGCGCCGATCGCTGCAGCGACACGCAGGCGGCCGTGCTCATCCTTGTTTGCATTCGGGAACTCGCGCCTCTTGTGAATGTCGCGCACAGTGATGAGTCCGCGGAGCTTTCCCTTGTCATCCACAACCGGGAGCTTTTCGATTCGATGCCTGCCGAGTATGCGCTCGGCTTCATCGAGCGTCGTTCCGACAGGAGCGGTGACGAGATCTTCCGATGTCATCGCTTCGCGCAGGGGCTGGTCGAGATTTCGCTCGAACTGCAGATCGCGATTGGTGAGAATTCCGACGAGCTCTCCATCGCGATTCACGATGGGCACTCCCGAAATGCGAAAACGATTCATGAGCGTAACCGCTTCACGAATCGTTGCTTCAGGCGAAAGTGTTATCGGGTTGAGAATGATACCGCTTTCGGATCTCTTCACGCGATCTACTTCTGCAGCCTGGCGATCGATCGACATGTTCTTGTGAATCACGCCGATTCCACCTGCACGGGCCATCGCCATGGCCATCTCTGATTCCGTAACTGTATCCATCGCGGCGGAGGCGAACGGAACGTTGAGAGGAATTTTTCGAGTGAATCGTGATTGTGTATCAACGTCACGCGGAAGTACAAGCGAGTGACGCGGGGTGAGTAGTACGTCATCGAAGGTGAGAGCCATGTCGAGGCGGACCCGCTCCGGCCCGCGGCCCTCGTTATTCCGGTCCTTAAAACGCGAAAGCCCGCTTCCGGACGACGCCGGTTGAGCGGGCTTGCTTGAAGTCGGTCGACTTATAGTTGCCATAGCTGAATGTAGAGCCCGGAACAGGGAGAGTCCAGTCCTGACGCCGCAGGGTCACCTGTCGCGTTTTGCGTCCGCCGTCGTTTGGCGTTTGACGGCCAACGGCTCGCGGACCACGGCCAACGCCAAACGCGATAGCGCCAGAAATCAGACTCGTCCGATAGTTCGGAGCCGGCGACGCATTCTCCGCGGCAGGAAAAACGCGCACGCAGCAAGAATCTTTTCGAGATTCAAAGCAGAAAGATCTGCGGGATCACCAGGCCAGTAAGCCTGCACCACTGAGCGTCCCGCATTCGCAATCAATCGCTGCAGCGCGAGAATGAGGAGAAAGACATCGTCCACTTCGCCAAGGAACGGGACGAAGTCGGGAATCACATCGACTGGAAGCAGGATGTACGCTATCGCTCCCGCCACCACGAGCTTGTCGAAGCCGTTCACTCGACTGTCGGTGATGAGCCCGTAAAGAAGGCGCAGGAAATTCGGGATCTCGCTGATCGTTCCCATCACCGTACGCTTTGCGCCGGTGCGCGGCGCGGACGATATCTCGACCTCGGGCGGCATCGTGCGCTGACGCCTGCCGGTAGACGATGTGCTGCGCCTCTTGGCTGTGCTCACTTAGTCTCTTCTCCGTCTGTGTGCGGTAGCTTGCTGCCCAGCTCATGCGGGCCGCCACGAGGATTCTCGGCGACCTGCTCTGACTGTTCGCTGCCAGTGGTACCCGTATTGGCAGCACCCATGAGGCCCGTTGCAACAGACTTGCCAGCGGCAGCAACCTCCGAAATCGCGCCGACCGCCTTGTTCATGATGTTCATCGTTCCCGAGAGCGCGGTTGCGCCAACCTTTCCCGCTCTCAGTGTGCTCTCGACACCTTCTGCGAAAGTGCGGATTGGATTCGCTGCCTGCGAGACGCGAGGCGCGTACTTCGAGTCCAGAAAATCGATGTAGTCGAGTACCTGGTTCAGCTTGTCATCAGGCATCAGCTCGAGCTTTCTCAGGAGCCGCTCGCGCAGAATGTCGTTCATCTACTCCTCCTCAGCCGCGCCAGCGTGCGCGCTTGCCGCGGGCATCGATGTGCACGTACGTCGTTCGGGTGTGCCCGCT
This sequence comes from Gemmatimonadaceae bacterium, assembly GCA_036377755.1. Lineage (GTDB taxonomy): Bacteria > Gemmatimonadota > Gemmatimonadetes > Gemmatimonadales > Gemmatimonadaceae > UBA4720. The sequence continues at coordinate 6,209 of DASUXX010000130.1, read as the reverse complement.
CGTATATATCCCGAGTCCACCTACGAGATCAGGATGCTTGAGCTCTACGATCTCAACCGCGAGACCAACGAGCCTGCTGTCGTATGCGGTGTAACGTCCATCTCCATTGGCATCGATTGCAACATCTGCTGCGTCGCCGTACTGATGCTGGCTGTCACGCGCAGCGCGCGCAATCCGGCGGTTGTGATCAGGCGCACGGAATCCGGAGCGCACGTCGATTGCGAGCTGCACATCGGATGACACTCCGCCATGCCAGCGCGCGAGCTCCGTTACAACAAGCTCGATTTTGTCGAGCAGCCGCGGACTCACCGCTGCATAACGCGGCCACGTATCCTGGCCGTCGTGATTCAGGAAATCGCCGACCTTGAGATGATTGCTGATCTGAAGATCCACATCGCCAGGGGTGATCTCCAGAAATCCCTGAGGTGGCTCCTGCTTTCCTTCGAATTTTTCAGCGAGATAAGTACCGATTCGATAGCCATTGAGCATCGCGCCTTCTTTTTCCTTGAAGGGCACGAGCACAGCGACGGTCAACCCGTTTACGATCCGTCGTTTTCCATCGCGTCCAATAGACAGTCTGTAAAAGCCCGGCTTCACCGGAACAGAAACGAGGACGCCGGCGAGAGGGTTCGGCTCCGTTACGTCGACGCTGTCACCAACTCGCACCCAGCTGTACTTGAGCTCCGATGGATCACCATGGACGTCGAGCGGATACTCGAGATCGCTTCCCGGCATCGCGAACTTGAGGAGCACACCTCCGCTCGTACCGAACGCGGTAGCTGACGGCGATGCAGAAGGAAGGCTGCGGGTCAGGAAGCGCGCGAATGGCTTTGCTGCAAAAAGATTCGCCTGCCCGCGGAACTGAATCGCACCAAGCGTGGCGGCGACAATAAGGCCCAGCGTGACGAGCAGCGCGGGCCGTTTATGACGATATAAAATCTCGTCCGACAACAGAAGTCGCCGGACGGTGAGTGGCAAGTCCATCCACACAACCTAGTACCGGATTACCGTATTGAGCAATCACAAATCTGACTGGGTTTTCGGAACTCCGCTCAATAGATGTAAACCGGGGTCCCGACAGGAACCATCTCGTACAGTTTTTCGATGTCTTCGTTCCGCAGGCGCACACATCCGTGACTGACTGATCTGCCTATTGATTCAGGCGCATTCGTGCCGTGTAACGCGTACCCGTCGCCGAGTACAAGCCGGCGTGTGCCAAGCACTCCCTTGTAGCGGCGCTGGTTAACACCAAACGGAGGAATGACGATGTTTCCGTTGACGACAATCTCTCGCCCATCCGCTGCCTGGAGCGGCGTCTCTCTCCCATCAGGTCCCCGCCGCACGATTTCCGACCCACTCACTGCGATGACGGATCCGCCACCAGCGGGAATCTGAGTTGACCGGCTCATTCTCATCAATCCCAGTCCCCTCTTGTTCGCCTGCTCCTGATAGTGCCAGTCAGGCGGGACCCACGCGGGATCGATTTCCTTGGCCTGGACGACCAGCCGCCCGCGGGGCGTATCGAACTTGTACTGCCCGCCGCCTGATCCTGCGACGAGTGTCTTTCCACTTCCTGTCGCAACCTGAGTGTTGAACAGAACCTCGTTTCCACGCTTGTACCACAGCTCGTGGTCAGCAATGCTGACAACGATATACGGCTTGTCAGGCGCAATTGTCTGCGCTTCGTTCACCAGGCGCGCGAGGCTGTCGGACGTACTGCCAAGCTTTGCCTTCACCTCTTCGAGTACGCCGAGGTTGTCGTTGAACACCATGCGGTTCACGTCGCGCTCGTAGCGAAGAACTGCTGTCTTGTTGAGGAGCACCGCACTCGCAGTCGCTGCGAGCGCAAACCCGATCAGTGTTCCCCAGACCCATTTGCCGCCGTTGGCGACCGAATCAATGAATTGCATCTATGACGCTCAGTAGAAATACACGCGCATTCCTGCCTTCAGATTCGGCAGAATCGCCTGCATGTCGTTTTTTGTAATGCGCACGGTACCCGGCGGAATTGGCGTTGGATCCTGAACCGGAGATGCCGCATCCGTCGATGCGATCACCGCGCCGCCCTCGATTGAGATCGAGTGATCATCGAACTTCGCGACAGAGAACTGGCCGCGCGGAATTACAACAGGAATCGAATCAGGGCCGACTTTCGTTTCAGGTCCGAACGACGCAGCGATCTCGCGCAGTAAAGCACCCTCGCGCTCCAGATAAATCTTTCCGCTGTCGACAGCCACTGAGAGATGCAGCTCTTTTTCTATTTTTGCCTGGCGCCGTGCGAGCTCGAGTGCAATGCGCGTCTTGTTCTGTTCCGCCTCGACAATCGCATCGGTGCGCGCACGCTCCTGCGCAGTCATGTTCGCGCGAAGTCGCGCCACTTCTGCGGTATAATCGCGTCGTTTCCATACGAGATATCCGTCGAGCGCGATCATCACCAGCAGCGCGAATAGCAGTGTGAACACGAAGCCGGGATAATTCTTCCGGAACTCGCGCCATCCCCCGCGCCTCCTGTCGCCGACGCGCCCCCCGGCGGGATCCCGCCTGTCTCCAGGCTCCTGATTGATCGGTGTCGTCATCTAGCGTTTCGTCAGGCTTTGTAAGTCGAGAATCGGAACACCGGCAGGCTCGCTGCGTCCGTTCCTCACTCGCGCAGTGATCGTAACCGGAGCGAGTGCCGGAAGAGTCCGCGCAACCGGCAGCAGCGATTCAGGAACGGCGAGATACACGAGCATCTTCTCCGGGCCCGGTCCAAGTGCGAGCAGATACTGCTCCCCCGCCTGAAGTCCGGTGCGAAGGGGATCTGCAGTCTGCAGTGCAACTGCTTCGACGTGCCATTGCACGAGCTTTCCGCGTGAGCCTTCAGGGTCACTCCGAATATCGGCCGCACTCAACGGCCGGAGAGTGCTGTCGAATATCGTGAGGTCAGCCTCGCGCACCCATCCTTCGAGACGCACGCGTACCCAGTCGCGATCGCGCGCAATGATATCCACCGTCGCACCCTTGGCGAGCTGCCCGACTGCCGGTGTCACTGTCGACCCGGTAACCGGTGCAGTCCTGATCGGAGTTGATCTCGTCGCGACGTGAGGAGCCGTGCTTGCTGAATCCTGTGCCCCGGCGGCCGCGGCTGAAATTACAATGAGAAAAATTGCTGAAATGCGCATCGCTGAAATCGACGAACTCGCGGGATAGATTTTCGGTACGGGCAGGTTCCTAACGTACACTCTTACACCACACGGGCAAATATGGCCGCCGATACCGCGCGACCTGTCGCTTTGATCGTCCTCGACGGCTGGGGATATCGCGAAGAAAAAGAGGGCAATGCCATCAGGCTGGCGCGCACTCCAACCTGGGATTCCATCTGGCGGCATCCTGCGCGCACCCTCCTCGACGCATCGGGTCTCAGGGTCGGCCTTCCCCGTGGGCAGATCGGCAACAGCGAGGTCGGCCACCTCAACCTCGGCGCGGGGCGCGTAGTGATGCAGGACCTCGTGCGCATCTCATCTGCAATCGAAGACGGCTCGTTCTTCAGCAACCCAGCGTTTCTCGCCGCCTGTGAGACAGTTAAAAAATCCGGCGGCACTCTTCACCTTATGGGATTGATCGGCGCAGGTGGAGTGCACGCAATCGATCAGCATCTCTTTGCTCTGATTGATCTCGCAGTGCGCAATCGCGTTCCGCGCGTCGCGATCCACGCCTTCATGGACGGGCGCGACACGATGCCGCGCTCCGGATTCGGGTACATGGAACAGCTGCTCGGCTACATCGCATCGCGCACCGGTTCAGCAACGGAAGCGGACGTCACGAGGGTGAAAGTCGCAACGGTCTCCGGCCGCTACTACGCAATGGATCGCGACAAGCGATGGCAGAGAACCGAGCTCGCATACAGAGCAATCGTTCAGGGCGTTGGTCCGACTGCAGCATCGCCGCTCGAAGCAATTCGCGCGTCCTACGATGCCGATGTGACAGATGAGTTCATCATTCCGGTAGTCATCACCGAGAACGGACATCCAGTGAGCACCATTCGCGATGGCGATGCGGTTATTGGAGTGAATTATCGCGCAGACCGAATGAGGCAGATCATCCGGACACTGATCGACCCCTCGTTCAACGAATTCGATATTACGAACCATCCGCGTGTTCACGTTGCGACGCTGACGTCATACGATCAGACGTTCAATGTGCCCGTTGCATTTCTTCCGCAGTCGATGGCCAACATCATGGCTGAAGTGCTCGCGAAAAACGGGCGCACGATGCTGAAGACAGCGGAAACCGAGAAGTACGCGCATGTGACATACTTCTTTAACGGGGGCAACGAAACTCCGTTCAATGGTGAGGACCGCGTTCTCATTCCAAGCCAGAAGGTCGCGACTTACGACCTGATGCCGGAGATGAGCGCGCCTGGAATTACCGATACGCTCTGCCGTGCAATCGAAGCGAAATCACATGACTTCATTCTCTGCAACTACGCGAACGCCGACATGGTTGGACACTCAGGCTCGATCGATGCGACAATTCGCGCTGTCGAGACAGTCGATGAATGTCTCGCGAGAGTCGTTCGATCTGCAGAAGCAGCGGGAACCCGGCTTCTCATCACTGCAGATCATGGTAACGCCGAGATGATGATCGATCCTGCAACTGGCGGCCCCCATACCGCGCACACGACCAATCCTGTTCCACTCGTCGCAATGCACGATGAGAGCATCAACGTGCTGCGCAGCAATGGAGCGTTGTGCGATGTGGCCCCGACTATATTAGGGATGATGGGAATCGGTCAGCCGCTCGAGATGACCGGTGCCAACCTGGGGAAAGACTGAATGAAGCGTTTGCTGCTGGTGACAGCTCTTGTATTGAATTCCGCGCCCCTTGCGGCGCAGGTTGACGTTGGATCGCCTCCAACGAGCAGCCCGTTTCGCGACCTCGAGTTCAGGCATGAGCTGACGGCATTCGGCGGATATTATTTCGCAGCGAAAGATCCTGCGGGTGTTGCACCGCGCAGCGCTCCAATGGGTGGACTCAGATATGAGCTCGTGATCGGCGGTCCGGTCGAGCTCGTCTACAGAGTTGCGCGCGTGAACAGTGAGCGCCGCGTGATCGATCCTCTCGAGCCGGCCGCATCACGCGAGCTCGGCGTACAGAGCTGGCCGCTGTATCTCACCGACCTTGGATTTGCGCTCAATCTCACAGGTCAGCGCAGCTGGCATGGAGTGGTTCCCGTGTTGAATGCGGGAATCGGTCTCGTCTCCGATCTCGACAAAAAAGCCGAGAATGACCAGTTCAATGTCGGCACCACATTTGCCTTTTCATTCGGCGCCGGCCTGCGAATCGTGCCGGGCGGACGTTTTCAGATGAGGGCTGACGTCGGGACGTGGATGTACGAGTACAAGTACCCAAACACGTACTACGCGACGACCTCTGACAATACGACTGTCCTTCCCGACAACCAGGCCAAGAACTTCTGGAAGAAGAACCTCGGGCTCACACTCGGGGCATCATACCTGCTTTTCCGCTGACCTGGCGCGAGTCGCGCCAGTAGTCCCACCAGGGAGAAAACATGGCCGACGATTTTGACAACAGCGATGAAATCCAGAACCTGACAGATGCTGAGCTCAAGCGATACATCCTTTCGGAGTTCAGCGGTCAGAAGGCGTTCGACGTAGACGACATCAGCGTCGACGTCAACGATGGATTTGTGCGGCTCACTGGCCGCGTTGGAACTGAAGCGGAGCTGCGCATCATCGATCACGTCCTGAGTGACGTGATCTCGGTGCGCAATTACAAGAACGAAATCGTAGTCGACGAGCTCCGTCGCGCAACGAGTCCTGAAGCAATCGACGAGCACATCGCGGACGAAGAAGAGCGCGGCGGCCTTCTGCTCGGCGATGTTCCCCGACCGTTCAGTCCGGAAGCCGAGCATCTCGCCGACATCTCGCCTGATGATTCAGTAGGCACACACGATGTGCAGGAAGCCATCGAATCCGCCGAGCCATGGATTCCACCCGAGTCTCCTACTCCAGAAGGGCTTGGGGGACAGGAACAAGGCCGTTTCGGGATCGATTCAGAACGCTGAATACTGCGACGAAGGACTACGACGCGCGCCTCTCGGCGGCTCGTAGCCCCTAACTACAACGACGCGGCGCTCTCGCGCGCTTGTAGCCTGTAGCAGCCCTAGCGCTTAGCCCTTAGCGTGCTACAACGGAACAGCGCCGTTA
>DASUXX010000129.1:0-24562 GCA_036377755.1 Gemmatimonadaceae bacterium | reverse complement strand
AGGAGGAACGTGAGTATATCGCTAACTCTCCGTTTCCCGAGGAAGACGTAAACACCTCCGAATCGGAAGCCGTCCTCGAAATAGTGAGTTTGTCTTTCCGTCGGGACAACAAATGGAGATTCGCTCAAGGCGAAGCCACCTTTTTTGCTGAGATCGAGGACAAGGCGTTCTTGCGAAAAGTGGCTAATCACAGAGCGCTATTTGGAGCTGGAGATGCGCTAATCGTACGCATGCGGACGCGCACGACCCGCGTGGGCGCAGACCTAAAGTTTGATCGCTCCGTTTTGAGGGTCGTCAAACACATTCCAGCTGAGCCCGGTGGAAATCAACTCGACCTGTTGGAAGAGTGACGCTTTTGAACAGCTGCGCCTACAGAAAATGAGAACCACTCTAGCGGCGCTCATCGCGCTTGTATCCACATGCGCAACGATCGCGCATGCACAGCTCGATCCAAGCGATCATTGGCGGACAATCGAGACAACGCACTTCCACATTCACTTTCCACGGGGTCTCGATTCACTCGGACTGAGAGCGGCGGTAAATGCGGAGCGCGCGTTTGCTGAATTGAGTACAGAGCTTCGCGCACCGAAGGGGAAAATCGATCTCGTTGTCGCTGATAACGTCGACTACGTAAATGGGTACGCAACTTCGTTTCCATCGAATCGAATAGTTGTGTTCGCCCACCCACCGATCGATGCGCCGGAATTGAGAAATTATGACGACTGGCTCCGATTAGTCGTGACTCATGAGCTGACGCACGTCTTTCATCTCGATCGCGCTGATGGTGTCTGGCGTCTGGGCCGCAGCATTTTCGGGCGGCACCCCGCGCTGTTTCCAAATGCGTATCTGCCGTCATGGGTCATCGAAGGGCTCGCTGTGTACTACGAGTCTCGCATTACTGGCGGAGGGCGTCTCGCGGGATCGGAGCATTACATGATCGCGCGTGCCGCTGCAGAGGCGAATCGCGTCCCCCGCGTCGATCAGCTTTCGCTCGCGACAACGCGCTTTCCGGGCGGCGAAACGGTTTACTCATATGGCAGCCTGATCTTCGATTATCTCTCGCGAACGAGAGGTCCTGACAAGATCCCGCTCTTCATCGACAAGACGAGCAAGCTCATCTGGCCGGTTTCACTCAACGGCCGCGCGAAGAAAGCATTTGGAATCAGCTTCGAGAACGCGTGGCGCGACTGGCGTGATTCGATTGTGCGCGTATCGAAGCGAAATGATCCACTCCCTGGCTGGCGCGAGCTCACTCACGAAGGTCGCTACGTCTCATTCCCGCGATGGCTTGGTGATACCGCGATTCTCTACACTGCGGCAAACGGCCGAGAGGTCACATCTGCATATCGTGTGAATCTCGATGGTGAAATCGAGCGGCTTGGCAGGCGCAACAATCTCGATGTGAATGTTCAGCTGCTGGATGGGTCGATCTACTTTACGCAGCCGGATTTCACTGATGCCTTTCATTATCGCAATGATCTGTATGTGCAGCGCGACGGCCACCAGACGCGACTGACGAAAGGAGCGAGACTTACTCAGATAGATGTAAATGCATCGAAGGAAATCGTTGCAGTCCAGAACGTTCCTGGCTCGACGATTCTCGTTCTTGTTTCGCCTGACGGAAAAACAATCACTCCGATTACTGAGGCAGCAGCTGACATCCAGTGGGCTGAGCCGAGGTGGTCGCCAGATGGTAATCGCATCGCCGCAATTCGCATTGTGCGCGGCGGAACGTCTGAGCTGGTCGTGATGAACCAGCGTTCACGCTATCCCCTGGTAGTCGTTTCTCAAAAATCGATAGTTGCTCAGCCTTCATGGTCACGCGATGGAACAGCGATCTACTACACGTCGACGATATCCGGCGCCACGCAGGTCTATCGCATTCCGGTTACACTGGGCACCCCATCGCGAATTTCTTCTACGAGTACCGGCTTCTTCTTTCCCGAACTCTCTGCCGATGGCAATCGGCTCGCCGGCCTCGATTTCAGGTATGACGGCTACCATCTCGGCGTAGGGCCAATACCTCGAGACGCCGGCATCATCCCCGACATCTCGAGTCTGCGTCCAGTGGCGGCCTGGAATCCACTCGCTCAGAAGCTGAGCGACTACATGTCACTTCGTTCAGTCGCTCAGCCTCGGGACTACTCACCGTGGCGATCACTCGCTCCCCGGTATTGGGAGCCGATCTTCACTGCCACCTCGAGTGGCGATGGCGTTCTGATCGGCGCAGCAACGAGCGGCAACGATGTAATCGGCAGGCATTCGTACTACGTGCAGGCTGACTACGACACCGAGTTCAAGGAAGCAGAAGGATTCGGAGCGTATCAATACGCCGGATTAGGTCAGCCATTTCTCACTTTCTCTGGCGAACAGGACTGGGATCACTTCGGATTGTTCGCCGAAAACTCAGAAAGAGTCGGTAATCTCACGAGACGCATTCGCACTGCGGGAGTGAGCGCTAGCTTCACTCGCCCGCGCGCTCGCACTTTCTCAGCGCTGAGTTTCGGAGCGGATGTCGAATCGCGAAGCTATACGACTGATCCTGATACACTGCTCAGTCATCTCGCCGAGCGGTTTCAGAAGACGCGGAATTATCCGTCACTGTTTGCTTCGGCGTCGTTCGCGAACACGAAGCGGCCGGGATTGAGCATCTCGCGTGAGGACGGAATTGCAGTTGGTGCTACTGTGCGGCAGCGATGGGAAAGCGGTGAGTTTGCACATGGCAGCTGGAGCGTGCTCGGCACGAGTGCGCTCTACAAATCGCTCGACCTTCCAGGGTTCGCGCATCACGTCGTTGCACTCCGTGCTGCAGGCGGATATGCAGATGACGAGGCGATCAGCACATTCTCAGTCGGCGGACTTAGTGGTGGCTCGCTCGATATTCTCGAAGGCGTAGAGCTCGGCACCGGAACGCGAACCTTCGGCGTGCGGGGATTTCCTCCATCGTCAGAGCAGGGAATTCGCGCCCTTGGCGGCACTGCCGAGTATCGTGCTCCACTTGCTGCGCCGGGAAAGCGCATCCCTTTCATTCCGCTTCTCTTCGACAGGATCTCGATGTCCGTATTCGGAGAAGCGGGCCGCGCATTTTGTCCCATATCGGCGGGGACAACCGATGCGTGCAGGCGTCCACGAACACGAGCGCCGTGGCTCGCATCGGTCGGCGGCGAAATCGACTTCGACACCGCTGTTCAGTACGATTTTCCTGCTAGATTTCGTCTGGGTTTAGCGGTTCCAGTGGCGGGACGCGAGCCAGCAGACGCGAATCGCGCGAGCGTCTATTTCACTGCCGGCAGCGCGTTTTAAGTCTCTCCCCTTCTTCGGCGTTTTTTCGCCGTTGCGGCCCCATTAATGCACGTGTTTCCGGGCAAGTCCGCGTTTTCCGAGTGGAAATGCGGAGGAGCGGCATTCATCTGTGATGTGGATACCGTAACTCGTTGGACGACATAGACTTATAATGACACTGGCGCGGAATCACGAACGCGGTTAATCTGCGCACCCCGACTCCATTTCGTCATTCCAGTTCGCCTGCTTCATAAATCGTTGTTGACATTCATTTTTACCCGCGGAGAGTTGTATTAATGCCCATTCCAGTTGCCCCGCCTGCCGGACCTGCCGAGCTCAATCAGAACGCGCGGACAGTCATCGAAAAGCGCTATCTGATCAAGGATGCCAAAGGCAAGCCGACAGAGACGCCCGAGGACATGTTCTGGCGCGTTGCGTCGAGCGTTGCCGAAGCTGACAGGCGTTACGGGTCTACTGATGAGGCTGTAACCGAGGCTGCGACTGAGTTCTACAATCTCATGACGCAGCGTCGTTTCGAGCCGAACTCTCCGACCCTCATGAACGCCGGACGTCCGCTCGGTCAGCTCTCGGCGTGCTTTGTTCTTCCGGTTGAAGATTCGCTTTCGAACGGGCAGAACGGCATCTACGACACGCTTCGCTCGATGGCGTTGATCCATCAGTCAGGTGGTGGCACAGGATTCAGCTTCTCGCGTCTGCGCGGAATGGGATCGATGGTTCGCTCGACGACTGGTGTCGCATCAGGCCCGGTGTCGTTCATGAAGCTGTACGATGCATCGACCGACGCTGTGAAGCAGGGCGGCACGCGTCGCGGCGCCAACATGGGCATCCTGCGCGTCGATCATCCGGACATCATGCATTTCATCAATTCCAAGGAAGATCTGACGCAGATCACGAACTTCAACATCTCCGTCGCGGTGACGACGAAGTTCATGGAAGCCGTGAAGGCAGGCGAGAGCTACGATCTCGTCGAGCCGTCGAATGGAAAGGTCGTGGGTCAGCTGGATGCACGCGAAGTGTGGGACAAGATGATCGACGGCGCGTGGAAGACGGGCGAGCCTGGATGCTTCTTCATCGATGAAGCGAATCGCTACAATCCCGTTCCTCACGTTGGATCATACGAGGCAACCAATCCGTGCGGAGAGCAGCCGCTGCTTCCGTACGATGTTTGCAACCTGGGCTCGATCAACGTCGGCTTCTACGTCAACGGTGGAAAGCTGGACTGGGATGCGCTTGCAAAAGACATCCACACTTCAGTCCGCTTCCTCGACAACATCATCGATGTAAATCGTTATCCGCTTCCGGAAATCGATGCGCTCTCGAAGAGAATTCGTCGCATCGGCTTCGGCATCATGGGCTTTGCGGATGCGCTCGTGCGCCTCGGAATTCCGTACAACACTGATGAAGGTGTCGAGTTTGGAAGACAGCTCCAGAAGTTCATCGACGTCGAATCCAAGAAGGAGAGCGAGCGTCTCGCAGATGAGCGCGGGCCGTTCCCGGAATGGGCGCGCTCGATCTGGGGGCCTGATGAAACGTGCGCGCGCGATGCAGAAGGCAAGCGCATTCGCCCGATGCAGATGCTGCGCAACTGCAATGTGAACACGATTGCGCCGACGGGAACGATCTCGATCATCGCTGGATGCTCATCCGGAATCGAGCCGCTGTTCGCTGTTGCGTTCATGCGCAATCAGGCCGGCGCGATGATGCCGGACGTGAATGAAGATTTCGTCGCGGTCGCAAAGGCAGAAGGCTGGTACTCCGATGAGCTGATGGAGAAGATCGCGAAGCAGGGACACATCCACTTCGACGAAGTGCCGGAGAAGTGGCAGCGCGTGTTCGTCACCGCGCACGACATCACTCCCGAGTGGCACGTCAGAATGCAGGCCGCTTTCCAGGAGAATTGCGATTCTGCGATCTCGAAGACGACGAACTTCGCGCACACTGCAACTCGCGAGGACGTGAGAGCGATCTATGAGCTCGCGTACGACCTCAAGTGCAAGGGCGTCACGGTTTATCGTGACGGATCGCGCGATAATCAGGTCCTTTCCACAGGTGCAACCGACAAGGCAAAGGCGGAGCGCGATGGAACGGACGTGCGTGGCGAAGTGGGCGACCTGAAGGGGACAATCGGCGAGCTCGAGGCCGAGATCGGCTTGCTGAAGAAGAAGCTCTTCGACGCTGAAGCAGAAAATCTTCAGCGCCGCCAGAAGCGCGCGCGCCCCGACACGCTCCGCGGCACAACATCGCGAATGGAAACGCCGCTCGGCACAATGTTCGTCAACATCACCGAAGACGATCTCGGTCAGCCGTTCGAGGTGTTCATCAACCTCGGCAAGGCTGGTGGTGCTGCGATGGCCGATGTCGAAGCGATGGGACGCTTGATCTCGCTCTCGCTCAGATCGGGAATTTCGATTCAGGCAATTCACCGCCAGCTGCGCGGAATTGCATCGGATCGTGCGATTGGACTTGGACCGAACAAGGTTCTGTCGGTTCCGGATGCGATTGGTATCGCGCTCGAGAACTGGATGCGGCAGAAGCAGGGAGTTCAGCAGGAGCTGCTGAAGGCGTCGGAGGTTACACCTGCTCCGTCGATTCCAGCCCCGGCGCCGGTCGCATCGTCATCGTCAGGCGTGCAGTCACAGTACGAATTCGAGGCAGTCAACCGCGATCAGTCATTTATTGGAACGTGCCCTGATTGCGGATCGCAGATGGAGTTCGCTGAGGGCTGCGCAAAATGTCACGTGTGCGGTTTCTCGGAATGCGGATGACTTTGAGCTGACAGCACACTTATAAGAACCGCCGGGAGCTCGAACTCCCGGCGGTTTTGCTTTTTCCGCTTTGCCAGCCGCGAGTTGCCAGTTGCCAGCCGCCGTAGTTCAGCGATAGACCAGCGACCAGTAGCCAGTGCCCTCTCAGAAATCTTAGCTAAATGAATGGACCTGACGTTTTTACTTCGGATCGGGCGGATTCGGCCGGATCTGGCGGATAGGTCTTCGTTGATCGACAGATGCCGTAGCTGGGAACATTGATTTTTTGTTTTGGCTCTCCTGACGTTCTGGTTTTTGGTTTTAACCAAAAAAAGTTCCCGCCGAGAGTATATGGCGAACATCGAGGACATATCCGCCAGATCCGCTCAATCCGCCCGATGGGACGTAAAAACGTCAGGTCCATTCGTTCAGCTGAGATTTCTGAGACGCTACTGGCTGCTGACTCTGGCTGAACTACGGCGCTGGCAGCTGGCTTCTGGCTCTTGCGCCATGCCGTGCAGTTGAACCAGTCTATTCCCTCAATCCAGCTGACCCGAGCCAACAAAAAAATGCGAATCCGATCTCTCGCCACTGCATTCCTTCTCGTAGCAGCAGCATCAGCCTGCAGCTCCGCAACAACAACAAGCGGCGGCGACCGCCGGAATAACATCTCGACAGACGAGATCCGTCAGGTCAGCAATCCAGGCTGGTCAGCGTACGACCTTATTTCAAAGGTCAGACCGGACTGGCTGCGCTCGCGAAGCGCGCAAACGCTCCGCGAGCCAGATCCGATTTTTGCGGTCATTTACGTCGACGATATCTACCACGGCGAACTCGAATCATTGAAGGACATCACCGTCAGTCGTGTCGAAAGCGTCCAGTTCATCAGTGCTTACGACACGACCGCGCGCTTCGGCCAGACGTATCAGGGCGGCGCGATAATGGTGCGCACCCACGAATGATCTAGAATCTCATTCCGCGATCGCGCGCCTCGATGATATCGGAGATCGAGGGCCGGTCGCGATAACGATTCGCAACCCGCTCGGCATACGATGCCGTGACTCCGTGATCGCGGAGGCTGATCACTTCGTCGATCGACAGATTGCGGTAGCCGAGCTTGCGGAAGCTGTCGATGAACGACGGTGTGACGCCATGATCGCGCGCGCGCACGAGGTCATCGGGCGACAGGTTGTATCCGAGTGATTTCATCCCGCTGATGTAGCTGCCTGAGACGCCGTGATCGCGGATGCGAATGAGATCGTCGTCGTCGAGCTTGCCGAAGCCTGCATCTCGCAGGGAGGCGATGAAGTCAGGCGAGACTCCATGATCTCTCATCTTTACGAGCTGGCTCGCCGAGATTCCCGTGTGGCCGGCGTCACGCAATGCAGCGATGTAGTTCGGGGTCACACCGTGGTCGCGCATTTCGACGAGCTCGTCCGTGTACTTGAGCTTGTAGCCGTGTGATGCAAGGCCGCGAATGAAATCGTAGTTGACGCCGTGCTGACCCATTCGTACCAGGTCGCTTACTGAGCTCCTCTCGTACCCCTGTGATCTCAACTCGTCGAGAAACTGGTATCCGACGTCGTGAAGAGCGAGCTGGAACTGCTGCTCATTTGAAGGCCGTGAATATCCGCGGCGTGCAAGCTCGTCGCCAAACCCGGAGTTCGGCGTAAAATCGAAGCTCCCTCGCCCCCGCATTCCGCCCACCGACCCGTTCATCGTGAAGGTTCCTGCATCGCGGCGGATACGGAACTGAACGTTGCTGGTCGGTCCCTGCAGCATCTGGATCGTGAGGCCTTCGATTGATTTCGAGTCAGCAGGGAGCGACTTGCCGACCTGCCAGTCGCGAAAGTCGAAGTCCGAGAACGTGATTTCGATCTTCTCGCGATCGGCGTCGTAGTAGAGTCTCCAGTCGCCGCGATCGCGCTGCGCCTGGGCTGCGCCGGCGAAAAGAATTGTCGATGCAGCAATGGCGGTCGTGACCCGTGTGATCCTCATCGATTCCTCATGAGTGGTGAGTGCTGGAGGTTCGACTAACTGACCGGCGAGAAGGTTTGGACGAAATTTTTTGTTCGTGCCCCAACGCCCTTGCCGTCATATTTTCGCGGGATGAGCCCCATCGCAGGATGAGTGATCTGGTCGGTCTGCTGAGACTGCGGATGGCGCGCGCGTATCCGCTTCGCGCGCTCGGCATCTGGCTCCTACTACGGCTCTTCATCGCCTACGGTACCGGAGCAGTCGAGCCGCTTTCGTTCGAGCTGCTCGCAATATTCGTCGCCGTTATCTCGCTTGTCACGTGGATCGACATGAGAAGGCGCCGCGAGATGCTGATCCTCGGCAACCTCGGCGTGGCATGGCAGCTTCCGATAGTGCTTGCGTGCCTCACCTGTGTTTTTCTCGAGATAGCATTGAGAGTTGTGACGTGATCGTCGCAGACTCGATCAGCAAATCATTCGGCGCGCGACGCGTGCTCAGTGCTGCGACGCTTCGCGCTCCGTCGCACAAGGTTACCGGATTGCTCGGCCGGATGGGCTCAGGTAAATCGACGCTGCTCAAGATATGCGCAGGGCTTATAGCCCCCGACGCCGGCTGGGTCGAGATCAACTCAAGTCGCTTCCACCGTACGAGGCACAGCCTTCTCGCGCGGAAGGGTCTCTTTTATCTCGCTGATACCGACAACCTCGCGTGGACACTTTCGGTACGAGATCATTTCAGTGAGCTGCATCGGATATTCGATCTGCGTGTTGATGACGAAATCGTTACCGAGTTGAACATCGGGCATTTGCTGGATCGTGGTGTCTCTTCGCTTTCGGGCGGAGAGACGAGGAAAGTCGAGATCGCGATTGCAATGGCGCGCCGGCCATCGGTGCTTCTGTGCGATGAGCCATTTCGAGGCGCCGATCCAATCCTTTGCGAGCTTTTAGGCTCGATGTTTCGCCGATTGAGCGTGGATGGAACTGCGGTCGTCGTGACTGGGCACGAAGTAAATCAGCTGATGCCCTTTCTCGATTCTGTGGTGTGGATTACCAGCGGAACTACCTATCACCTGGGGACGCCTGAGGCGGCGCGCTCGCATCCGGCGTTTCGCCGCGACTATCTGGGACTCGGCGAAAAGAAAGCAAGCGCGTGACCTCACCCCCCGCTATTAACTTTGGATCAGACTCTCTTGCATTGGCGCCAAAAAAGTGCTGAGTTAAACCAACCTTCACCGGGTAACGAGATGGATCCGAGAAAGCTTGCTGCACTGGCCCGAAAGAATGCGGCAAAGTCCGCGTCGAATTCGAAAATTCCGAAGAACTTCGGGAAGAAATACGACGCAAACCTGAAGGATGAGCCGCGCGATGAAGAAAGTCTCAAAGCACAGGAAGAAAGCGCGCGATTCTTTGCAGAAATGAAAAAGCGGGATTTCTAGTACAGTAAAAACCTGGAGGCGTCCGTGCGCCGTGTTGCTGCTGCATCACTTCTGCTTTTCGTCGCGTGCAGCTCCGCAACAACAGCGACGCCCCATACCGCTCGCGGCAATCGCAATGTCATCACCTTCGAGGAAATCCAGGCGGAAGCGAGGCCTGGAGCAACCGCCTGGGATCTCATCAGCTCCCTCAGGCCACTTTTTCTGAATTCCCGCGGACGGGTGTCGCTCCAGAACACCGCCCCCGCATATGCCGTGGTCTACATGGATGGTATGAGATACGGCGAGATCCAGGCACTGCGCAGCATTTCCGTGGAGAGCATCCGGAGCGTCGAATATCTCAGCTCGAGCGACGCCACCACCCGGTACGGCACTGATCATCCTGCTGGCGCAATTGTGATCGTCACCCGCTGATCAGTCACTGCATCGAGGGCCCATCTCCGTTAACTTCCACTCAGGAGGATTAACGGATGAGCAGGCTCGAAAAACTCAGCAGAGAAGGCCAGTCGATCTGGCTCGACAACATCGATCGTACGATGCTCCACAACGGCAATCTCGAGCGGCGCATTGCCGAAGATTTTCTCACCGGCATGACGTCCAACCCCACGATCTTCGAGAAGGCACTGGCCGAAGGCGATGCCTACGATGATCAGCTTTCATCAGTGCAATCAGGGCTGAATCCCGACCAGCTCTTCGAGCTCGTCGAGACCACCGACGTGCAGCGCGCATGCGACCTGTTCGCTGGAGTCTATTCGAGCACTCGCGGCGGAGACGGATACGTCTCGATCGAATGCTCGCCCGGCGTGGCGAATGATCACGTTGCAACCGTTGACGAAGGAAAGCGGCTATGGGAAACCGTTGATCGGCCCAACGTGATGGTGAAAGTCCCCGGCACTGTCGAAGGGGCGCTCGCAGTCCGCGAGCTCACTGCCGCAGGAGTGAACGTCAACATCACTCTGCTCTTCTCGATCGACGCGCACGAAAGCGTCATCGACGCATACATGGCAGGGCTCGAGGATCGCCTCGCCCGCGGTGAGCCGGTCGATCATATCTTCTCAGTCGCGAGCTTCTTCGTGAGTCGCGTCGACACCGAAGTAGACAAGCGCATCGACGAGCTCGTAAAAGCAGCAAATCCCGGCGATCGCGACCGGCTCAAAATGCTCAAGGGCCGCGCAGCAATTGCCAATGCAAAGCTCGCCTATCGATTGTTCCGCAGAAAATTCAGCGACGACAATCCGCGGTGGACGGCATTGCGTGACCGTGGCGCTCGCGTTCAGCAGCCGCTATGGGCAAGCACGAGCGTCAAGAACCCGGCGTACCGCGATGTCATGTATGTCGAGGATCTCATCGGGCCGGACACCATAAACACCATGCCCCCGTCCCTCATTGAAGCCTTCCGCGATCATGGCGATGTCCAGCGCACGGTCGACAAAAGGCTCGGCGCAGCAGAAGGATTGCTTCGCGAAGTACATGCTGTCGGAATTTCGATGAAGGATGTTACGGACAAACTGCTCGCTGATGGATTGACGAGCTTCCAGAAATCCTGGGATACGCTTACCGCAGGCATCGAGCGTAAGATGAGCACACTCACCGCATCGAAGTGAGCGCAACGTACGTCCCTCGCACGAAAATCGTCTGCACGCTTGGCCCGGCCAGCGCTAACGAAGACGGAATAAGAGGACTGATAGAGGCGGGCATGAACGTCGCCCGCCTCAATTTCTCGCACGGCACCCACGCTCAGCATCTCGAGACGATCGCTCTCGTCCGGCGCCTCGCTGCCGAGGCGGGCAGGGCTGTCGCGATATTGGGGGATCTGCAGGGTCCGCGTATTCGCGTTGGCGATATCAACGGAACGATTCACGTCGACTCCGGCGACGATCTCGTTCTCGTTCACGAAGGCCTCGAGAAAGAAGGCGAGATCCCGATCACGTATGATCATCTCGCCGATGATGTTCACGTCGGTGATCGCATACTCGTCGACGACGGGTTGATCGAGCTCATCGCGATGGAGGTTGCTGCGCCGCGTGTCGTAGCGCGTGTTGTGCACGGCGGGCCGATCAATCCCCATAAGGGACTGAACCTGCCGGGTGTCCACGTTTCTGCACCGTCGATCACTGAAAAGGACATCAGCGACGTTCACTTTGCAGTTGAGCAGGACCTCGACTATCTCGCGCTGAGCTTTGTGCGCCGGGCGCGTGACATCGAGGAGCTGCGCGCGATGATACCGCGCACACTTCTCATCGTCGCGAAGATCGAGAAGGACGTCGCACTCGCAAATATCGAAAGCATCATCCAGGCGTCCGACGGCGTGATGGTCGCGCGCGGTGATCTCGGTGTCGAGCTCCCCTTTGAAGAGGTCCCGAGCGCGCAGAAGAGAATCATCTCGCTTGCGAACGCGCTTGGCCGGCCGGTGATCACCGCGACTCAGATGCTCGAGTCGATGATCGAGAATCCGCGACCCACTCGCGCTGAAGCAAGCGACGTTGCGAACGCGATTCTCGATGGCACAGATGCAGTGATGCTTTCAGCGGAAACCGCGGCAGGCGCATATCCGCGTCTCGCAGTCGAGGCGATGCGGCGAATCATTACTGAAGTGGAGCGGCATCCACCTATCAGCATCATCCGGCGCGCAAGCGAGCGCGACCCGAATGCCGCGATTCCTACGGAAGTTGCAATTGCCGCTGCAACGACTGCTGCCGTTGGAATGCTTCACGCGCCGCTCGTTGTTGTTTTCACAAAAAGCGGTTTCTCAGCCCGCGTTGTGGCCGCACACAGGCCCGGTGTGTCGATTCTCGTTCTCACCGATCAGCCGCGCACATACAGGCAGCTCGCTCTCGTGTGGGGAGTGATCTCCGAGCTGGTCCCGCATTGCGAGAACTACGACGAGATGATGGCGCGCGCCAAGGATGCCGTTGTCCAAAGGCAGCTTGCAGGCAAGGGCGATCGCATCATCGTCACCGCAGGTGTTCCATTCGACGTGCCGGGCACGACGAATCTCCTCAAGGTAGAAACGGTGTGAGGCGGGGCGCAGCTTGAATGAAGCTGACATTTCTTGGAACCGGCACGAGCTTCGGCGTTCCGCAGGTGGGATGCGGCTGCGACGTGTGTCATTCGCGGGATCCGCGTGACAAGCGCAATCGGGTCGGTGCGCTGGTCGAGACAGATGCTGGCGCGCGGCTTCTAATCGATACTCCGCCGGAGCTGCGGCTTCAATTGATCGCGAATGGAATCGACCGCGTCGATGCGGTTCTGTTCACGCACGATCACGCGGACCATACGCACGGCCTCGACGACATACGAGCGATCTCGAAGAATCGCGAGGCGCCCCTCGAGATGTACGGCCCTGCAGATTCGCTCGAGCGTCTCGCCCGGCGATTTCCGTACATCTTCGATGACAGCATCAAGGCGCTGCCGGGAACGTCGAAGCCTGAAGGTCGCGCGGTTGCCCTCGACGACAGGCAGCCAGCGCAGATTGCCGGCGTTGAGGTTCTCCCATTTGCCGTGCCCCATGGTACGATTCAGGTATTTGGCTATCGCATCGGGCCGCTCTCATACGTGACGGATGCAAAGGACATCGCTGACGATATCGTCGACTTGCTGAAGGGAACGAAGGTTCTCGTGCTCAACGCGTTGTTTCGCACGTTTCATCCGACGCACATGAGCATACCTGATGCGGTACGTATTGCGACGCGCATTGGCGCAGACCGCACTTATCTCACGCATCTGACTCACGACAACTTTCACGCCGACCTCGAGGCTGAGCTCCCGCGCGGCATCACGCCTGCGTTCGACGGGCTCACCGTAAAAATCGGCTGAGATCACATGACGATACGAATCGATTACTCGAACATGATCGGCGACGCGGTTGGCGGGATCGCCGAGGCGGATCTTGCTGCGTCTTCGGCTGATTTCAGTCGCGCGCGCGAAGGATTTTCGAAGCTTCGCGCGGATGGAACTGTCGGATTCGCAGACATCGTTCGCGACGTATCACTCAGGCAGCAGGCAATCGGATTCGCCGCGCAGTCACGTGGACGCTACGACGACATCGTCATACTTGGCATTGGCGGCTCGGCGCTTGGCCCGATTGCACTTCGCACCGCGCTGCGGCCGAGTGGATGGAACATGCTATCGTCAGATGCGCGCGGTGGATGGCCGCGTCTTCATGTTCTCGACAACATCGACCCTGAGACAATTGCATCGCTGCTCGATCGCCTCGATCTGTCGCGATCGCTGTTCATCGTAACTTCGAAATCGGGTGGCACTGCTGAGACGATGTCTCAGTTTCTCATCGTCGATGAGCGGCTGCGACGGGCATCGCTGAGCGTCGATGCGCACGTAGTGTTCGTCACTGATCCGGCGCAGGGTGCACTGCGACCACTCGCTGCAGAGCTCAAGGTGCCAGCGCTCGATATTCCCCCGAGTGTGGGTGGACGATTCAGTGTTCTTACGCCGGTCGGAACGTTGCCGGCGGCATTGATCGGCATCGACGTCAATCAGCTTCTCGACGGTGCTGCAGATATGGCAATGCGCTGCGACGCCGATGATCTGCGCAGGAATCCAGCCGGAATCTTCGCTGTTCTCCAATGGCTTGCCGATACGCGGCATGGAAAGACCATCAATGTCCTGATGCCGTACTCGGATCCGCTGAGAGATTTTGCCGACTGGTTCGTGCAGCTCTGGGCGGAAAGCCTCGGCAAGCATTTACCTGATGGATCTTCGGTTGGGCAGACACCGTTGCCTGCGCTCGGCGCGACTGATCAGCACAGTCAGGTCCAGCTTTTCATGGAGGGGCCGAAGAACAAAGTCGTAACGTTCGTGACGGTGGATGAGCGGCGTGCAGATCTGACGATGCCGCATGCATTCAAGCATGTGAAGGAGCTCGGATATCTCGGCGGCCATTCACTTGCCGAGCTGATTGACATCGAGCAGCGTGCAACGGCGGGAGCGCTTGCAAAGCGCGGGCGGCCGAACATGACGATTCATCTTACGAAGGTCGATGAGTGGCATGTTGGGGGTCTCATAATGCTTCTCGAGATGGCAACCGCTTTTGCGGGGCAGCTTTACGGCATCGATGCCTTCAATCAACCCGGTGTGGAGCTCGGCAAGCAGTTCGCTTATGCGCTCCTCGGCCGACCAGGCGCTGAAGCCGCGCGCACGGAGTGGGAAAGCCTCCCTCCGTCTGATCCACGCTGGAATATTTAGTAACCCTTGCAACGGCCGCAGCGGGCGGCCAGCTTCCCAAACTATGCACGAAGAACTGATGAATGGAGCGGTGCGCGTTGAAGACGGCCGGGTGACAGTCGTCGATGAAAGCGCAATTGCATCGCCCGCAATGGATGACCTCGTACGCTCTGCTGTATTTGGAGACCAGGATTCACGCGACAATGCACGCTGGCTGATCTGGGAGATAGGACAGGCGGTTGGCGTCGTGTCTTGTTCGATTCATGACCTGTATCTCGCGCGCGGGAGAGGCGAGACCGGTGGCTACACTGTTCCGGCGATCAACGTGCGCGGAATGGCGTATGATACTGCGCGCTCGATTTTCAGAACAGCGCGCGAGCTGAAAGCAGGTGCGTTTCTTCTGGAGATTGCGCGCTCCGAGATTGCCTACACTGATCAGCGTCCCGCGGAATATGTCGCGGTGATGCTCGCTGCTGCGCTGCGTGAAGGTTGGCGCGGGCCCGTATTCATTCAGGGTGATCACTTCCAGATCAACGCCAAAAAATTCGCTGCTGATCCTGTACCTGAAGTGAACGCAGTGAAAGCACTTGCACGCGAGGCCATCGCGGCTGGATTCTACAACATCGATATCGACACATCGACACTGGTCGATCTGTCGAAGCCGGATCTCAACGAGCAGCAGCGCACGAATTACGAGCAGGCTGCGGACATCACGACATTCGTTCGCAGCGAGGAGCCTGAAGGAATCACGATCTCACTTGGTGGTGAGATTGGCGAGGTCGGCACGGAGAACAGCACAGTCGAAGAGCTGCGCGCGTTCATGGACGGATACAACCGGACTCTCGAGAAATCGGCTCCCGGTACTGAGGGACTCTCGAAGATCAGCGTGCAGTCCGGCACCACTCACGGCGGTGTCGTTCTTCCCGATGGAACAATCGCCGACGTGCAGATCGATTTCGGAACACTCGAGCGACTGTCGGACGTCGCGCGCAAGGAATACGGTCTCTCCGGCGCTGTGCAGCATGGTGCATCGACGTTGCCCGATTCGGCATTTCACAATTTCCCAAAAACAGAGACAGCAGAGATTCATCTCGCAACGAATTTCCAGACGATGCTGTACGATCGCATCCCGTCGGGTCTTCGCGATGAGATCTACGAATGGCTCCGCGAGAACGCGAAGGATGAGCGCAAGCCGGCAGATTCTGATGAGCAGTTTTTCTACAAGACTCGCAAGAAGGCGCTCGGCCCGTTCAAGCGCAGGTTCTGGGATCTCGATGAATCAGTAAAGCGTGAGCTCGCTGCTGCGTACGATGACAAGTTCCGTTTTCTCTTCACGCAGCTCGGAATTGCAAATACTGCGGACGCGGTTGCGCAATTCGTGAAAGTTGTGCGGCAGCATCGGCCCCAGCCGCACGAGGGCATGGTGACGGTTGCTGCCGCACCCGATGATGCCGATCTGAGTGACTGACGACGGCGCCGGAACCGAGTGGGTTCCTGTCATAAGGGACATTGCTCGTGCTTCCGGTCACGAGCTGCGGAACGCTTTGAACGGTCTGGTGGTAAACCTCGAGGTTGTCCGCGCGAAATCCTCCGAGCTCGATGAGCAAACCAGGCAGTTTCTTTCGCAGGCAATCGAGCAGGCCGATCAGACTGCCCGGCTGGCGGAAGGAGCGATTGCGCTGCTCAATATGGTAGTCGCCGCTCTAAATGATGCCGGGCAGATGCAGGCCCGGCTCACAGGTCCACAGACAATCTCCGTCGAGGCAGGTGAGGCGGAGGCGTCCCGAATCGTACGCCACCTTGCACCGCTCAGCTCGCGGTCGTCGGTTACCGCTGATGTGTCCGGTGGCGCCGTTATATTAAGCATCCCGGATAAATCGGGCTCCAACTGAACATAATGAACAAAGCAAAGATCCTGATTGCCGACGACGAGCTGTCGATGACCAACGCCCTGAGTGCCATACTCTCGAGCGAAGGTTACGACGTCGCCGTCGCATCCGATGGAAAGAAAGCAATAGATCAACTCAGTGCAGACAGCTTCGGCCTGGTCCTCGCCGACCTCAAGATGCCCAAGCTCGACGGCCTCGCGCTCCTCAAGGAGCTGCAGCGTCTCGCTATTCCGACTGAATGCATCATCGTCACGGGGCAGGGCACGGTAGACAGCGCAGTGCAGGCGATGCGCGAGGGCGCGTACGACTACATCGAGAAGCCGCTCAATGCAGAAAAACTGAATCGTCTCAAGGCGCTCATTCCAAAAGCGCTCGAGAAATTCAATGTGCAGGAGCGCAATCGTGAGCTCTCTTCGAAGCTCGAGGGCCTCACGCACTTTGGCGAGCTCACGGGCCAGAGCGAAGAGATGCGCTCAGTTTACCAGATCATCGACGCAGTCGCGCCTTCGAGCGCGAGCGTGATGATTCTCGGTGAATCGGGCACTGGTAAAGAGCTCGTCGCGCGTGCCCTTCACATGCGCAGTGATCGTGCAAAGGGGCCTTTCTTTGCGCTGAATTGCGCCGCGCTTCCAAAGGACATTCTCGAGAACGAGCTGTTCGGTCATGAGAAGGGCGCATTCACTGGCTCGGTCAATGAGAAGGCTGGCGCGTTCGAGATGGCTCACGGTGGAACGATTTTCCTCGACGAAGTCGCTGAGATGTCGACCGACATTCAGGTCAAGCTGCTTCGCGCAATCGAGACACGCAGCATCCGCCGCCTCGGTGGCAAGAAGGAGATTGCGGTCGACATCAGGATTGTCGCTGCTACCAACAAGGATCTCCAGAAGGCGCTTGCTGACAACGATCTGAGAGAAGACCTCTATTATCGCCTGGCAGTTGTGGAAGTATTTCTTCCACCGCTGCGTGATCGTGCAGGCGACATCAAGCTTCTTGCAAATGAATTTCTTGCGCGGTTCTCGACGCAGAATGGAAAGAAGATCAAAGGCTTCGATGATCGCGCGTGGGAGTGGATTCTCTCGCATAACTGGCCGGGCAACGTACGTGAGCTCAAGAATGCGGTCGAGCGCGCAGTGATCATGGCCAAGGGCGATGTCATTGCTGCCGAGGACATTATCCCACGTCATGTAAAGATGAGTGGCGAGATTCCCGCACCTATGACAGTTCCCGCGGGTGCGTCACTCGCCGACACGCGTCGTCAGCTCGTGCTTCGCACATTCGCGTCGATGAGCGGTGACGCAAACCGCACGGCGAAAGTCGTCGGCATTTCTCCCGACGAAGTCCGGGCAGAGATCTCGGCGCTGATCAAAACGAATGGCGGAAGTCACGCCTCTGATGGAGATTCATCGGAGGAGAAGCCCAAACCGAAAGCTTCGGCTGCCAAGCCCAAGGCGAAAAAGAGATGAGCGAGGAGTTCATGAACGATTACGATGACGACGAAGGACCATACGTAATTATCGAGCGATCCGAGCCGGGTGTGGGGACGTTCGTGTCCGGTTTGCTTGTCGGGGCTGGCCTCGCGCTTCTATTTGCACCGCGCACCGGAGAGGAGACCCGCCGCGAGATTCAGCGACGTGCCCGCAGAATGGGTGGTCAGGCGCAGGATCTTGTTGCTGACGTCCGCGATAGCGTGAATCAGAAGATTCAGTCCGCGAGGGAAACGGTGGAGAACCGTATCGACTCCACTCGACAGGCTGTCGAGATCAAGAGACGTCAGGTGACGCAGGCCGTCGATGCTGGGCGCGCAGCGGCGCAGCAGGCTCGTGTAGAGCTCGAACAGCGCATCGCGGAAACGAAGGCCGCGTATAAAGAGACCTAGTGCCGAAGCGGCCGCTCCACATCAGGATCGGCTGGACGCTACGGGATTACGCCAAGCGCGTCTGGGACAACAGTGGTGAAGACAACATCTTCTTTCTCGCGGGGGGAATTGCGTTCAACATTCTCCTTGCCGCGGTTCCATTTGTCCTCCTCTTTGCATCGGGCCTCGGATATCTCCTGAATCAGAGTGCGGATGCATCATCCGCCGAGATAAACGAAGTCATATATCGTTTTCTTCCGCCGAGCCAGGCCGGTGAGACGCTTGGAAAAGT
Source organism: Gemmatimonadaceae bacterium (assembly GCA_036377755.1). Lineage (GTDB taxonomy): Bacteria > Gemmatimonadota > Gemmatimonadetes > Gemmatimonadales > Gemmatimonadaceae > UBA4720. The sequence continues at coordinate 5,889 of DASUXX010000129.1, read as the reverse complement.
GCTTGTCGATATCATCAAGTCGCGACAGGCAATCGGGATTTATTCAGTCATCGGCTTCGTCTGGTTTTCGACGCGCCTTTTTGGATCGCTTCGCAGCGTGCTCGCCCAGATCTTCGACATCGATTCCGATCGCGGGATAATCGCAGGCAAGATCTTCGACATTCAGATCACGATCGTCTCGTCGCTGCTGCTTGTCGCGTATACCGCGCTCAATACCTACCTTGCCCTCGCGACGAGCCGCGGATTGACACTGCTCGGCGAGCTGGGAGTGAGAAAGGACATGATGGGCTCGCTCGAGTACAATATCGGTCAGTCCATCGCGTTCATCTTCATAGCGCTCATGTTTTTTGCGCTGTACAAGTTTCTTCCCAACCGGCGGATCCGGTGGCAGACGGCGCTGATCGCGTCGCTGTTCACGAGTCTGCTGCTCGAGCTCGCAAAGCGCGGCTTCGCCAGTTATGTGAGATCGTTCAATCCCGGGTCGCTCTACAGCGGTACTCTGGCTGCCCTCGTGATCGTGGTTGTGTGGGTTTATTACGCGGCGATGATCTTCATTCTGGGGGGCGAAGTGGCCCAAGTCTATGAGTTACGGCGAGTTAGGCGGCGCCAGAGGGAGGCGTTCGAGGATTGAAAATCGCGGCACGGTAGCTGCATTACGGGAGGCCTGACTGCCGCAGATTGCGGCTGAAAGCTATTTAATCCTGGGGAGGCGTCTCGTGCGCAAGGTTCTGGTTCTGGCCATCCTGGCCGCATCGATCACCGCCTGCAAGAAGACGGCAGATGGGGATCTCGAAGTAGAGAAGCCCGTTGTTGGTACGGTCACGGATACGCTGAATGTTCCTAACGTAGACGTCACCACTGACTCGGCGAAGGTTGTTGTGCCTGATGTTGACGTAAACAAGGACACGGCGACCATCAAGGTTCCGAAGGTAGAAGTCAAGAAGTAGGCTTTATCCGCAAAAAAGAATGCCGCGCATTTCTGCGCGGCATTTTTTTCTATATGGGTTTTCCGAAGGGAAAACTTTAACGGCGCGGCGCGCGTGAGCGCCACGCCGTTAACCGATTCAATTCTGCGTGTCACCATGATAGTTTATGTGTGCCCCAGGTCCCGGAGGGCGTGAGCCTGCTAACTCCGTCAGGACCCCGAAGGTAGCAGCGGCATGCGGTGTCTTGCGTTGCTCCGTCAGGCCTGGGGTATTTTCCCTCCCTAATGTCGCTCGCCCTCGCCCGTAAATACCGACCCAGGAACTTCGCCGGCGTTGCGGTACAGTCCCATGTATCCGATACGCTGCGAGGCGCAATCGCGCGCGGAAGAGTCGCGCACGGTTATCTGCTGTGTGGCCCCCGCGGCACCGGCAAGACCACGCTTGCGCGCGTCCTCGCGATGGCGCTCAACTGTGAGAATCGCGGCAGCGACGGGGAACCGTGCGGTGAGTGCACCTCCTGCCAGCGCATCTGGAGCGGGAGCTCGAGCCTCGATGTAATCGAGATCGATGCCGCGTCCAATCGCGGTGTGGATGACGCGCGAGAGCTGCGCGAGCGCGCGATGTATGCGCCGTCAGGAGAGGATCGCTACAAGGTCTATATCGTCGATGAAGCGCACATGCTCACTCGCGAAGCATGGAATGCGCTTCTCAAGATTCTCGAGGAGCCTCCTCCGCGTGTCGTGTTTGTATTCGCGACAACAGAGCCGCAGAAAATTGCGCAGACAGCCGCTCCGGTTCTCAGCAGGCTTCAGAGATTCGATCTCAAGCGCATCAGCATCGCGGAAATAACGAGACGGCTGAAGACGGTGCTCGCGTCGGAAAAAATTCCGGTGACCGATGAAGCGCTTGCGATGATTTCGCGCGCTGCAGATGGATCGATGCGGGATGCACTCAGCCTTACCGATCAGGTGATATCGATTGGCGAAGGTGGAATTACCGAGGAGCGTGTGCGTGATGCACTCGGCCTCGTGCCTGAAGATGAGTACCTCGCATTGATCGATATCATTGCGGGAAGAAGAGCCGGGGAAATATTCGAGACCGTTCGGCGCCTGGCTGACGGCGGTGTCGATTTCGCTGTCTTCCTGTCGGGACTGGGAGATATGCTGAGGGCGCAGCTTGCAGTCGTACTCGGCGGACAGACTGCAGGAGTGTCACCTCATGCGCTCGCTGCACTCGAGGGTCATCGCGACGACTTCGCTCCGGGCGACATACTCCGGATGCTGTCGATCCTGAGCGGAATCGAGCCGCAGTTCCGTCGAAGCTCGCAGCAGCAGCTTCTCGTCGAGATGCTGCTCGTCCGATTTGCACTCCTCGATCGCGCTGTGACAATCGAGGATGTGCTTCAGACGCTTGGAGGTTCAGGAGGCGGGTCAGCCCCCCGTAATCCGCCGCCAAGGGCGGCACGCAGTGAGGAGCGACCGTCGCCACGCAGCGTGGGCTCTGCTGCCGCGCACGATGTGCCCGCGGAGCCTGTTGTCTCATCACCTGCGCCTCCATTGCGGGTCACGCCGCCTTCCGGCCAGCCGCCGGTAAGCGGAAGCAGATCGCCCGACTGGAAAGCAGAATTCGATCAGGGCGCGCGGGGCGGCACGAAGGAGCGTCTGACTACGGAAGGGGTGCGGCAGGAGCGGCTTGCGATGCTGCGAAAACAGGATCCGGTTCTCGATGAAGCGGTGAAAGAGCTGGACCTCGACCTACTCGACTAGACCCGCCCCACGGTAGATTCGGTCATGGCAGATTTCTCAAAAATTCTGGAGCAGGCGCAGCAGATGCAGGGGCGCCTCGAAAAAGTGCAGGACGAGCTGGCCAACATGACCGTTACGGGCAGCTCCGGCGGCGGAATGGTCACAGTGGACGCGGACGGCAAGGGCCAGATTACGAAGGTGAGGGTTGATCCGTCTATAGTAAGTGCCTCGGACGTGGAAATGCTCGAGGATCTTCTTCTCGTCGCCCTACGTGATGCTCAGCAGAAGTCTTCAGACCTGGCAAAGCAGGAGATGTCAAAGCTTACCGGCGGCCTTGGACTGCCGTTCAAGCTTCCGTTCTAGCGTGTCTGCAATCGACGCTCTCGCGACTGAGCTTTCGAGGTTACCAGGCATAGGGCGCAAGACTGCTCTCCGCCTCACATATCATCTGCTCAAGCAGCCTGCCGATCAGAGCCGGCGCCTCGCTGAGGCGCTCGTGACTCTTTCGGAAAAGGTCAGGCCGTGCGCGCACTGCTTCAATCTTACCGAAGAAGAATTGTGCTCGATCTGCCGCGACGCGCGGCGTGATTCGACACTCATCTGCGCGGTGGAAGAAGCATCGGACATCGGCGCAATCGAGAGAGCAGGTGAATTTCGCGGTCTCTACCATGTTCTCGGCGGAAGACTGTCTCCTCTCGACGGAATCGGTCCTGATGATCTCACCATTCCGCAGCTCGAGACGCGTGTTGCGGGAGGAGAGGTGAGGGAAGTCATCATCGCGACCAATCCGAGCATTGAGGGTGAGGCCACTGCATTGTACGTTCAGCGCAAGCTGTCACCTTACAAGCTCACTGTGACTCGCATCGCACGCGGATTGCCAGTGGGTGGGGACCTCGAGTACGCTGACGGAGTCACGATTGCACAGGCACTTTCTGCACGGCGGGCGATGTGATCAGCTCACGTGATCGCAAGCTTGCATCGCTTGGTTTCATAGGGGGAATGGCGGTCGGCGCACTCGCATGGAGTCACCTTCAGCGCCAGTATCGCCGTGACTTGTTCAGCCGCCATCCTCTCCGTCGATTTGCAGCGCTGACCTATCTCAGGTCCCGTCCATCGATCGGCACGATACGCCTTCTTCGCGAATACATCGCGTGGGAGCGAATGCCGGTGCTGCGCGAGCGCGGTGTGAAGCTCATGCGTCACGTCGAATCGACCCTGAGCTGAGACAATGACAAGCCCCGGCGCCGCTACCTGGTCTTTTGACGAAGAGGACCTCGCCGCTCTTACGCGGACAGTTGACAAGTTTCTCGCGGAGACGGGCGCGCACTCAGCGCTCATTGCTGATCGTGCAGGGCAGCTCGTCGCAACAATGGGACGGCCGCTCACATTCGATCCGCTTGTATTTGCAACACTCACGGCTGCCGACTTCAGCGCGAACGACCAGCTCGCGCGGCTCATCGGCGAGACCGATTTCACCACGCTGTTTCACCAGGGCGAGAAAGAGTCCATGTACGTCGCGGATGTCGCGCGAAGATTGATTCTCGTGACGCTGTTCGACAACTCGACGCCGATCGGCCTGGTGCGCCTCAAGATGAAACCTGTCGTCGAAGAGCTCACTGCACATCTCGATCGCGCATTCACGCGCCAGCGGGAGTCAGGGACAACGCAGCCGAACATCCTCGCCGGTGCAGGCGATGAGATCGACGAGCTGTTCAACTGGTAAGGAGATAGAACTGCGATGTCGATGATCAACTATGCGGCGCGCGAGATCAACTGCAAGATCGTCTACTACGGCCCGGGACTCGGCGGAAAGACGACGAATCTCGAGCACATATATGGAAAGGTTAAGCCCGATACTCGTGGTAAGCTGATTTCACTGGCAACCGAGACGGAGCGTACGCTCTTCTTTGACTTTCTGCCGGTCGATATCGGAACCATTCGCGGATTCAACACGCGATTCCATCTCTATACCGTTCCCGGACAGGTCTATTACAACGCAAGCCGCAAGCTCATTCTCAAGAATGTCGACGGCGTCGTCTTCGTTGCCGATTCCCAGGTCGAGCGCATGGAAGCGAACCTCGAGTCCATGCAGAACCTGTACGACAATCTCGCCGAGTATGGTTACGACGTGACGCGGATTCCGTTTGTGATTCAGTACAACAAGCGGGATCTTCCGAATGCTGCTCCTGTCGCGGATCTCCAGGCTGCGCTCAATCCCGGCTGGGAGCCCGCTGATCCTTCAAGAGCGCGCGTGACTCCCGATCCATTCCATGCTGGTGAAAATCTGGTGGAGCAGCTCGAGAGTGGTGAGTGGGTGGAGCGCGCTCCGTATTTTGAAGCGGTCGCGATCAGCGGCGACGGAGTTTTCGATACATTAAAGGCCGTGAGCAAACTGGTATTGAAGGCATTGTCCTGAGTCCGCAGTTGCTCTGCGCTCTGATAGCTCTGCCCGGCCGAAGGCCCTCTGCTGACTCCGAAAGATGAATCTGCCGAACGCCATCACGATCGGAAGAATTCTCATTTCCCCCCTCATTGCAGCACTGCCTTTCGTCAATTCGCCAGTGGCTCGCATAGCTGCTTTCTGCATTTTCGTTATCGCAGCAGTCTCTGATTACATCGACGGCATGCTCGCGCGCACGCGCAATCTCGAGACAGATCTCGGCAGACTTCTCGATCCGCTTGCAGATAAGCTGCTGCTCTTTGCGACGATGACTCCGATGTACGTCCTGATGGCTCCGCGGTCTGATACGTTCGCGCCGACGACCAATTCACTCAGCAGCGCGCATGGCTTTCCATTCGATACGCCTTTCGGCCCGATTGGAATTCCATGGTGGATCTACGCAATCGTCATTGGCCGCGAGCTGTTCATGACAGGATTCCGCCAGGTCGCTGCGCGTCGTGGTGTGGTGATCGCCGCAATCGGCCCCGCGAAATGGAAGACAGGATTCCAGTGGGTGTGGGTTGGCTCGTCGTTCTTCTGGTTCTTTGCGTCCACGCTCGCATCACAGCAGGGATGGACGAGCGGCAGCTGGCGTGCGTTTGCGTACTTCAATGCGTTCGTCGGTCTGACGACAATGGCTGTCGCCGTTTTTCTCACGCTGTACTCGCTGGGCCTCTACATGAAGACGTACAGGCGGGTCGTTACTGGATAGCGCGTGAGAATCGAGATCGTCACCATCGGAGACGAGCTGCTGCTCGGCTTTACCATCGACACGAAC